>PXDC01000334.1 GCA_003565135.1 Verrucomicrobiota bacterium | reverse complement strand
TGCCGCTCCTGTACGTGGTTGCCCGCGTGGCCACGCGTTTCGCCAAAAAGCGATTCTCCGTTCACAGCAGCTTTCTCATCGGCAAGGGCATCTTTTACATCGGTGCGGTGGTCATCCTTTTGATGGTTCTCTCCGACCTGGGTTTCAAACTGACCGCGGTTCTGGGGGCGGCCGGAATTGCCGGTGTGGCGATCGGCTTTGCCAGTCAAACAAGCCTTTCCAATATCATCAGCGGGTTATTCCTGGTCTGGGAGAAACCCTTCGGTGTCGGTGACGCGATCAAGGTGGGCGAGCACGTGGGAGCGGTGTTTTCGATCGACCTGATGTCGGTGAAACTGCGCACCTTCGATAATCGTTTCGTGCGGATACCCAACGAACAGATTGTCAAGGGCCAGACGATCAACATCACGCGTTTCCCGATCCGGCGCCTGGACATTCAACTGGGGGTCGCCTACAGGGAGGATATCCAGAAGGTGATGCGGGTTCTCCGGGAAATCGCGGACAACAACCCGTACTGCCTCGACGAGCCGGAACCGGTGATTATTTTCCAGGACTTTGCGGAATCGTCGCTGAGTTTTCTGTTCGGCGTCTGGTTTGCGCGGGCCGATCTCCTCCTGCTGCGCAACAGCATCATGCGGGAGATCAAGGAGCGTTTTGACGCCGAAGGCATCGAGATTCCCTTTCCGCACCGGACCCTCTACGCCGGGTCCGCCACCGAGCCGTTCCCGGTGCGGGTGATCGGTGACGAAAAGGGCGGAGGATAGGTTCTTCCGCGACCGAAGGTACCGCTTCAGGCCGGCTGTGGCCCGATGGATGAGCCGTTCTGGCCGTTGGGGTTCATTTCGGGTTCGGCGTTGCGGAAATGAATCAGCTTCCAGTACCCGCCGAGGTTTACGGGCAGGATATCCTCGACTTCGATCGGGGTCATTTCGAGGAAGTGCGGCAGGGAAAAGTCCGGTTTGAAACCCAGCCTTTTGGAAAAAGGGGAGAAGAAGTTCTCCACGCCGCGGAGGAAGCCCTTGGAGGAAGCGAAGTGGTTCAGCACGAGGACGGTCCCCCCGGGCACGCACACCCGCGACATTTCCTGCATCATTCTCATGGGGTCGGGGACAACGGAAGCCACGTACATGGCGATGACCGAATCGAAGGAGTTATCCGGAAAATCGAGCTCCTGAGCGTCCATCTCCAGAAAACCCTCGACTTGCGGGTATTTTTCCCTTGGGAAACGTTTTCTTGCCACGTTGAGCATCTCGGTACTGATATCGATGCCCATCACTTTGACTTCGGTACTGTAGAGCGGAATGGAATAACCGGTGCCCACGCCCAGTTCGAGGATGCGGTTTCCGGGACTCTGGTCGATCTTTTCGACCGCCTTTTTCCGGCCCTGGTTGACCCAGGAGCCAAAAATAAAATCATAAAACGGCGCGTAAAAGCCGTACGCTCTGATAATCGAATCCTTGTCCATTTTTCCGGGAAAATTTACTCGGATCGGGGCGATTGGATTCGAACCAACGACCTCCTGCTCCCAAAGCAGGCGCTCTACCAGGCTAAGCTACGCCCCGAGTCTGGGAAATCCTTCAACTGTCCGGTTCCCGTGGTTAATGTCAACGCTTTCATCCGATTTCGGCCCGGTCGGCGGGCGGAAAACCGGTGGAGCGGCCGGATAACGCTGCCACGATCTGCGCCATGGTTTCAGTGTTGCGCACCGGCTTTAATTTTGTAGAGATGGAGGGGAATGATCGCAAATGGGATTAAGGCGGCCTTGACCCTCGCTTTTCTCGCCCTGTGTGCCGGAGGGCTCGCCCTGTTTTATTCCCATCTGGCGCGAACCGAGGCCGAGGAGTCGAAGCGCGAGCTGCGCGAGTTGGATCGCCTCGGTGATTTTGCCGAGCGGATTCGCGATTTCGAAGGGGATCTGCGGGAGGTGGCCGGGGATGCGGGCGAGTTTTTCGAGATGCTGGACGGCCTGATCGGGCAGACCGAGGACGGGTTTCGCCAGGTGGCCGAACAGCGTCGACGGATGGGGCAGAGTGTTTCCGAGCTGGCCGAAACGGTCCGCGCCCTGGAGGAGCGCATCGCCCACCTGGAGGAAACCACGCCCCTGCCGGAGGATCCGCGGCCGTCGGAGAGGACGCGGGAATTGCCGGCGGAGGTGGCGGAGACCGAAGAGCCCCGTGCGTCCGGCGGGGAGGAGGCGCCGCGTACCTACCGGGTGAAGGGAGGGGATACGCTTTCGGGCATTGCGCGCGACCACGGGGTTTCGCTCGGGGCTCTGCAGGAGGCCAACCCGGAGGTGGAGCCGCACCGGCTGCAGATCGGGCAGGAGCTCGTGATTCCGTAGTCGGCCGGACCGGTTGAGCTTCGGTGCGGCGGGGTTTGCTTGTCTTACGGCCCGGTGTTCTCCTGGATGAAAGCATGAAAAACGGGGAGCGGTCGTTGTCGCGTTGGGAGGTGTTGCAGAGGGAATCCTTCGCGGATTGCCGGGTCTTTTCGGTCATGCGGCACCGCTGCCGCCATCCCGGGCGGGGCCGGGAGGCTGATTTTTATGTGCTCCACGCTCCGGCCTGGGTGAACGTCATCGCCTTGACCGAGGATCGCCGGATGGTCCTGGTCCGCCAGTATCGGTTCGGTACGGAGGACTTTTCCCTCGAGATACCGGGCGGGATGGTGGATCCGGGCGAGGATCCGGTCGAGGCGGCGGTGCGGGAACTGCGCGAGGAAACCGGTTATGCCGGGCGCGGAGCCCGCGAAATCGGCGGGGTTCACCCCAACCCCGCCATTCAGGACAACCGCTGTCACCTGGTGTTTATCGAAGATGCCCGCCGGGTGCACGGGACCGACTGGGACGGTCACGAGGAACTGGAAACGGTGGTGCTCGGGGTGGACGAGGCGTTTGCCCTCGCCCGCAACGGGGGTATTACCCACTCGCTCGTTATCGACGCTTTCTTTTTCTTCGCCCCTTACTGGGAGCGGCTGAAGGGTGGCGGGGATGGCGGACGGGAACCGCGGTGACGCCGAACGCGGCGAGGGGCCGTCATGCCGCAAAATTCCTTGTCCCAGTGGCAATGGCGTCCGTACACTCGGGAGATGGATAAAGCAGAATCCACCGAATACCGGTGTCACAACTTCAGCGCGGGGCCGGCCGTCCTGCCGGTTGACGTGCTGAAAACCGCCCGCGGGGAGCTCCTGAACTACCGCGGGTCGGGTTCTTCGATTATGGAGCTGAGCCACCGCGGTCCGGAATACATGGAGGTCGACGCCCAGGCGCGGAGCCGCCTTTCCGATTTGCTCGGGCTCGGGGACGATTTTGAGGTCATGTTCCTCCAGGGCGGCGCCAGCACCCAGTTTATGATGGCGCCGATGAATTTTCTCCCCGAGGGGAGGACGGCGGACTACCTCAACACGGGGACGTGGGCCAGGAAAGCCATCAAGGAGGCCCGAATCATCGGGAATGTCCACGAAGCCTTCAGTTCCGAGGACACGAACTACAGCCGCGTGCCCCGGGACGGAGAAATCCGTATGTCGGATGATCCGGCCTACCTCCATTTTACCTCGAACAACACGATCTTCGGCACGCAGCACCCCGGGGAGCCGGAGTCGGGAGGCGTTCCCTTGATCTGTGACGCCTCGTCCGACTTCCTCTCCCGTCCCCTCGACGTGAAGCGCTACGGGATGATCTACGCCGGGGCGCAGAAAAACGCGGGACCTTCCGGGGTGACCGTGGTTCTGCTGCGCCGGGACTTCCTGGAGACGGCCCGGACGGAAGGTCTTCCGTCGATGCTGCGGTACAAGACCCACGCCGGAACCATGTTCAACACACCGCCCACCTTCGGTGTCTACCTGGTGAACCTGGTGCTGGGGTGGTTGCAGGAAAACGGCGGGCTCGCCGCCATGGAGCGGCGCAACCGCGAAAAGGCGCAACTCCTTTACGCCGAGATCGACCGGGATGAATTCTACCGGACACCGGTCGAGGACGGGTCGCGGTCGCTCATGAACGTCGTGTTCCGCCTGCCGAACGAGGATCTGGAGAAACGTTTTCTCGGGGAGGCGGAAGCCCGCGGGCTGATGGGGCTCAAGGGGCACCGGAGTGTCGGCGGCCTGCGTGCCAGCATCTACAATGCGTGCCCGCGGGAGAGCGTCGAGGCTCTCGCCGGTTTTATGGTCGAATTCAGGAAAACCCATGGATAGCTTCAAGATTTACCCGGCGATCGATATCCGCGGCGGCCGCTGCGTTCGGCTGCACCGGGGCGAAAAGGATCGCGAGACCGTTTATTACCAGGATCCCGCCGAGCCGGCCCGGCTGTGGCGGGACGCGGGTTCGGAATGGGTCCACGTCGTCGACCTCGACGGGGCGTTCGAGGGGGCGCCGAAAAATACGGACGCCGTCCGGCGCATTGCCGAAACCGGTCTCAAGGTCGAATTGGGGGGAGGTATCCGGGATTTCGATACCGTTACTAAGGCCATCGAGGCGGGGGTTTCCCGCGTGGTTATCGGGACGCGTGCGTGCGAGAGCGAGGCGTTCGTTCGCGACCTGGTCCGGGCGCACGGCGACCGTATCGCCGTGGGCATCGACGCCCGGGACGGCAAGGTGGCGGTGAAGGGCTGGGTTTCGACCACCGGCACGTCGGCCCTCGATCTCGCCGGGCGTATGGCCGGCCTCGGTGTGGGTACGCTCATCTACACCGATATCGCCGTTGACGGGACCCTGACCGGCCCCAATTTCGCCGCCCAGGAGGAGATGTTACAGGCGGTTTCCGCCCGGGTGATCGCCTCGGGCGGGGTGGCGCGGCGTGAGGATGTGGCCCGGTTCGCCGAAATGGCCCGAAGTTATCCCAACCTTGAGGGCGTCATTGTCGGCAAGGCCCTCTACGATCGCAAGGTGGATTTGGCGGACCTGATCTCGCTGACGATGTCCTCCAGCGGGTAGGTGATGATCTCCGAGAGTGTCGGGTGGTACCACGGGGCTTTCAGGAGATCGCTTGCGGTGGCGTTGAGGGCGAGGGCGGTGGAGAGCGCGTGAATCAGCTCACCGGCGTCCTTGCCGACGATCTCCGCACCGAGGATCTTTCCGTCCTCGCGGGCCGCCGTCACCTTGACGTAGCCGTATTTGGCCTCCATGAGGATCGATTTGCCGTGGTCGTCGAAGGGAAAGGCGGCCGCGATCACCTCTTTGCCCGCAGCCCTCAATTGGGCTTCGGTGGCGCCGGCCACGGCGACTTGCGGATCGGTGAAGACCACCGTCAGGAGGAGATTGTAATCGATGGGGTCGGCGGGCTGTCCCAGGGCGTGCCGGGCGGCGAGTTCCCCCTGCTGGATGGCGATGTGGACAATCTCATAGGGACCGGCGCAATCGCCCGCGGCGTAAATATCCGGGTTGGACGTTTGCTGGTAGGGGTTGGTTTCCACCTGGCCGTTGGGCTTGAGGTCGACCCCGGCGGCATCGAGGTTGAGGGAGTCGGTGTTGGCGACGCGGCCGAGGGCGTTGAGCCCGTGGGCGGCGGTGCGGCGGATTTCCCGGCCCCCGTGCTCGAACACCACCTCGACACGGTTCCCGGACCGCCGGATTTCCCGGATGCGGGTGTCGGTAAACAGTTCGATTCCCTCGTCGCGAAACGCCGATTCGACGACCCGGGCGGCCGCTTCCGGAAGGGCGCGCAGAATGTGGGAACTGCGTTGGATCTGGACGACCTTGCTGCCCATGCGGTTGAGGTACTGGGCCAGTTCGCAGGCCACGATGCCGCCGCCGAGGACGATGACCGATTCGGGGACAAAATCGAGGTCGAGCACGTCGTCGCTCGTCCAGAGGTCGGTCTCGGCCAGACCCGGAACCGGTGGTCGGGCCACCACGGAACCGGTGGCCACGAGGAATTTTTTCCCCCGGAGGACGGTTCCGTCGGACAGTTCCACGGTGTGGCTGTCGCGGAAGCGCGCGTGGCTCCGGTAGAGGTCGAATTTTCCCGACGTCAGGCCTTCGCGGCGGTAGGAGGCGAAGTCCGCGATGATTTCGCGTTTGCGCGCCGCGACCCGTTTCATGTCGGGTTGCGCCGAGGGAATGTCGAGGCCGAATCGGTCCCCGTGGCGGGCGTGATGGAGGATCTCGGCGGCGTAGATCAGGGTTTTCGACGGCATGCAGCCGCGCAGAATGCAGAGCCCGCCGAGCGGATCGGCCCCGTCGACGACGGCGACGCCGGGCGTTAACTCGAGCGCCTGCTGCGCCGCGTTGTAGCCGGCGCTTCCGCCGCCGATCACGATGAAGTCGTATTCTTTGGGCATGGCGGGCAATTGTAGGGGTTGACGGCGGGTTTGAACAGAAGGAAACCGGACGTGGCCCGTCGATGGGGAATCACGCCTTTGGTTGCGGCCGGGGCCGGGGTGCAGATTTTGAGCTCGCGCCGGCCCCGGACCGGGGCTTGTGATAGCGGTCGGTTCCGGATGTCCCGGGATTCCGGTTCGCGGTCATGATTATAGATAGCCATGTCCATTTGTACGCGCCCGAAGTGGCGGCTGACCCGCGTGGGTGGGCCCGGGCCCGGGGGGAGGATCGCTGGGTGAACCTGGCCGCGCCGCTCTCCGGCCGGCAGCTCCAGGGGTGGTCGGATATCGACACGCTGCTGATGGATATGGATGCTGCCGGGGTGGACCGGGCGGTTCTGCTGGGGTGGTATTGGGACCACCATGAGACCTGCATCGAGCAGAACAACTGGTACATCGATTGGGTGCGGCGACACCCCGATCGCCTGCACGCCTTTGCCACGGTCCAGCCGCGGGCGGGCGACGCAGCCGAGAACGAGTTCAAGCGGGCCATTGACGCGGGCCTTTGCGGGATCGGGGAATTGTCCCCGGCCTCGCAGGGTTTTTCCATGGAACATCCCGGGTGGCTTCGGATCGCCGAGTTGGCGGCGGAGCGCGGGCTGCCGGTGAATCTTCACGTGAACGAACCCGTGGGTCGACGACATCCGGGTCGGCTGCAGGATTCCCTCGACGATTACGTTTGGCTGGCGGACCGTTTTCCGGACCTCAAGCTGATCCTGGCGCACTGGGGAGGCATGCTCCCGTTTTTTGAGATGAACAAGTGGGTGGGCAGCCGGATGGGCAACGTGTTTTACGACACCGCGGCCAGCCCGCTGCTCTACCGTCCGGGGATATTCCGGGCGGTCGTCGACGCGATCGGGCCCTCGCGGGTGCTTTACGGGTCCGACTACCCGCTCAGGCTCTACCCCCGGAAGCAGGAGCGACCCGATTTCGTCCGTTTTTTGCGCGAAATCGACGCCGCGGGCCTGAGCCGGGATGAAAAGGCGCGGATTCTCGGGGAAAACGCACGCGGGCTTCTCGGAATCGGCGGGGCGACGGGTGGCGTCGAATCAGCTTGACCCGGTTGCGGACGGGTCTGGTAAGCTGGTTGTTTTAACCGTTGTGAAACCGACCCGGAAAGGAATTCGTGGAATGATGGGAAACCGATGCCTGCCAGGGATCGTCGTGTGGCTGTTGGCGGCGACCCAGGCGGTCGAGTCCTCCTCCGGCGGGGAAAGGGGCGGTTCGAAATGAAGGCGGATCGGCGGAAAAAGGTTTAAAGGAATCCGGGCCACAGCGCGCCCGGGAGCGTTACCAAGAACAACAAGAAAAGGAGCAAGGGAATGAAATTATTGTCGAAAACACTGTCCGGAGCCTGCATGGCGGCGGGGAGTCTCGGGCTGGCGACCCTGGGTGCGGAAGATTATATCCGCCCCCTCGAACCGACCAGTGAACCCATCCACATCCGGGTGCTGTTTGAGACCGATCCGGCCCGGGAAGCGGTCGTCGCCTGGACCACGACGGCCGAGGGTGAGTCGCACCGGGTTTACGTGTGCACCGAACCCCGTGAGGGCGACCTGGACGCCTACTCCCTGGATTTGGCCAGTACCCACAGCCAGCCCTACACCCTTCGCGCCGAGGAGGAAACCGCGGGCATGTACGGCCACACCCATAACGTCTTTCTCGGTGATCTGGAGCCGGATACGCGGTATTACCTGACGGTTGTCTCGGATGAGATCGCATCGGACGAATACTATTTCAAAACCGCCCCGGACGACGATCGCCAGGTCCGGGTCGTTGGGGTGGGCGATTCCCGCACCCCGCGGGCGGGGCGGACCCATCCGGAGAACGAGCGCCGGCAGGTCAACGACCTCATGCGCCGATTGGTGGAGGAGCACCCGGATATCGTGGCCATGATTCACGGCGCGGATTACACGAACCGCGCCTACTGGGCGGAGCTGTACTGGTGGCTGAAGGATCACGCCGAAATGACGACAACCTCCGACAATCGGCTCCTGCCGATCATTCCCTCCCGCGGCAACCACGACCGCGATGTGGGATTTGAGGAAATGTTCTGGTGGCCGGACCGGGAGAACGACTACTACTACACCACCCGTTTGAATTCGGAAGCCGCGGTCATCACCCTGAACACGGAGATCAGTCGGGGGGGCGATCAGCGCGAATGGCTCGAGTCCCAGTTGGCCGAGCTCCGTCCCGCCAAGCGCTGGTTGCTCGCCATGTACCATCGCCCGGCCTACCCCAGCGTGCGCGATTACGGAACCGGTTCCAGTCAGCGCAGCGCCTGGGTCCCCCTCTTCGAGGAATACGGACTGGACCTCGCCTACGAATCCCACGATCACGCCCTGAAGCGCAGTTTCCCGATTTTTGACGGGGAGATCGACGAGGAGCGCGGGGTGGTCTATTTCGGCGACGGCGGAGGCGGGGTGCCGCAACGCCAGCCGGATCCGGACCGCTGGTACCTTGAAATGACGGGGCGCCACCATCACGCCCACCTCGTGACCTTCAACGACGACCACGTCGAGGTGAAGGCAATCAATATTGACGATGAGATCGTGGACGAATTCGTCCTAACCCATGACCGGAGACTGGTGTTGGATGGGGTTCCGTCGGGTGGTGAGTAGGCCTCCGGACACCGTGCCCTCGCCTGCGGCCAACGCAGGCGGGGGCGGCCGCGACCCGGGGGCCGTCGCCTCCCGGCTCCTGCGGGCCGCGGTATTCATGCACGCGGTGGCGATGTTCGCCATCGTGTTTTCGTCGCGCCAGACACAGTTTGGCAACGTTCTTTTTCTCAAGGGGTTCATCGACCTGGAGGATCCTTATGCCGCGGCCGTCCTGGCCGAGAAGATTGCGGTGTCACTGTACCTGCTGGCGGGGCTGGTGGCGCTCTTCCGCCCATACTGGCCCCTGCTCCTGCTGATGGCCGCATATGCCCTTACGGAAGCGGTTTCGGGCACGTACAATGCCGGGTATCGTTTCAGTGAATGGACCATCCCGGCTCACGCGCTTCGGTACGGATTGCCGTTGGTGCTGATGGTTCTGGTGGTCGGTCCGCGAATCGGGTTTTTCCGCCGCTGGACCGTGCCGGTGGCGGCGGCCGTCCTGCGGGTGCTGGTGGCCGTGGTGTTCGCCACGCACGGCTACCAGGCGCTGATGGAGGATCCGCGGTTTATCGACCTCATTATCGGCACCATGGGGAACCTGTTCGACGTGTCCGTTCGGGAATCGGGCGCGGTGGCGATGCTTAAGGTGATTGCGGTGGTCGATTTCTGCGTGGCACTGGCGGTATTGATTTACCCGACCCCCCTTTTTGTGCCCCGCCGCCTGTGGGCTTCCCCCTGTCGGATCTGTGCCATACGGCGGGTGATCGTGCCGGGGTTGATGGTTTGGCTGGCGCTTTGGGGATTGCTCACGGCCCTGTCACGGATGACCGCGATGCGTCCGTCGGAAGCGCTGTCCGAATACCCCGAGGTGCTGGTCCGGGTCCCGCACATCCTCGGCCCCCTGGCGTTGTGGGGGCTGTTTTCGGCCCTGTACCGCGCCGGAAGCTGCCGGTCGCCGGCGGAAGCGGCGAACGGGGAACCGGAACAGGCCGGCCCGGCCGGCCCGGAGGCCGGTTTGCGCGGGGGAATCCCTCAGAAGGGGGGCTCGTCCTCCGCGCTGTAGTCGGTGGTGTCTTCCGGGCTGGGTGACTCGTCCCGGCGGGTTTCGTTTCCCGCCGGAGCGCCCTCGCCGCCGGCTGCCGCTTCCACCCGCCAGGCGTTCAGATTGACGAAGTAGCGGCCATTGTACTCGCGACCGTTGATGTCGAAGTGGACCTTGACCGCCTGCCCCTCCGTCACACTGTCGAGCAGGGAGGCTTTTTCCTTCAGGCACTCCAGTTTGATGTCCTGGGGGAACTTGTCCTCGGTGGTGATGACGAATTCCCGCTTGGAAAAGCCGCTGGGAAAGGTCTGCGTGTCGAAGATGGTCTTGATGGTGCCGGAGATTTCGTAAGCCATTTCTCCACACAATAAATGCGCGCCGCGATGTCCATCCCGAATTCGGCCGCGATGGAGGTTGCGGGCCGCGGTCGAGGCGGGATCAGG
>PXDC01000214.1 GCA_003565135.1 Verrucomicrobiota bacterium | reverse complement strand
TGCATACATTTACGACCGGTATCCGGGGCGTCCTGGCCCCGTTTCTGGGCTTCTACCTGCTGGCTCTCTACCCGGCCGAAGCGGTCGCCTGGTGCGCCGCTCTCCTCATCGGGATTTCCGTGATCAGCCTCGGGCCGGTCCGGAAGCGATTCTGAAAAAGCAGGGAAGGCAACGCCGCGCCCGGATCACCTCTCAGGCCGCCGCCGAAAGACCGGCTCCCCTTCCTTCAGGCGGTCCTCGATCTCTTTTCGGTCGTCAATGAAACGGTACCCGGCCGCCGGACCCTCGGGCTCCCACCGCCAGGTTTTGCCCAGAACGAAGTGACGGACCGGGAGATCCGGGGCCGGAACGACCACCCGGTCCCCGGTCTCGGAAATCACCTGTGGCGCCATCAAATCCGGATCGCGGCTCACCCGCGAGATCACCCACAACGCCTCGTCGACCCGGTGAATCTCCTCGATAGCGATCCTCCAGGCCGGATCCGGGGTCGGCAGCGATACCGCGAATTCGCGCGACTCGACCGGTTCGCCGCCCGCTTCACTCACCTCTCCGCCTCCCGTGGCACAGGCCGCGGCGACCCATGGCAGGACCGGGGCGACGAGCAGAAGCCGGATACTCCGGGCATAAAAAGACCATGAAACACGCACATCCTTTTCCGACACGAATCGGGCCGTTCGGGTTCACGCATCCAACCGTTCCACCTCGATTTTTTCCGCCACCGTCAGACTCAGCGTGGCGGTTTTCCCCCGGCCCAGCCCGAGCGACAAGGTCTGGCCCACCGCATCCTTGTGCAGGACCTTGACCGTATTGCCCGGTTCGAGTCCGTTTCTTTCCAGGAACAGCAGAAACGTCGCTTCCTGGTCCAGCACGCGACCGATTCTCACGTCGGATTCGGCGGCACATTCCGTCAGATTGACCAGCTCCCGTTCCTCGACCTCCCCTTTCGGCGTCGGTATGGGATCCCCGTGCGGATCGACGGTCGGATAACCCAGGTGTTTCTCCATCCGGGCCAAAACCTCGTCGGAGATCACGTGCTCCAGGTTTTCGGCCTCCTCGTGCACCTCCGACCAGTTCATGTCGAGCACCTTCACCAGGAACAACTCGATCACGCGGTGGCGTCGCAGGACATGCAGAGCCAGCTTCTGTCCGCTCCGCGTCAGCCGGACCCCCACGCGCGATTCGTAATCCACCAGGTTGGCCTCGGCCAGGGATTTGATCATGGTCGTCGCCGTTCCGGGAAACACCTTCAGCGCCGCGGCGAGTTTCCCCATGGCCACGGGCTTGCCTTCGTGCCGCTGCTCCTCCAGGTAAATCTGCTTGATGTAGTTTTCTACCGTGCTGGTGGGCATATGGCGGCATTCTGTTCGAACCAAACGGAAAATAAAGGATAAAGCACCGTCGTTCCCGGCCCGACTTCGGGTATTTCCCGGAACGTCGTTGCGGAAACAACCGCGAAAAAACGCCTTCCGCCCGAAACGGCCGCAACCGCTCAACCGGACATCCGGCCCGGGAAGAGGCCGCGGCGGATCGCCGACCGATTCCGTCGATTCCTGCTTTCCTCCGCCGGCAAAGTATTCTTAGCTGGGCGCATCATGAGCACTTCATCGACCGAAAACGTCATCATCATCGGAACGGGCTGCGCCGGTTTGACCGCCGCCATCTATACCGCGCGCGCCAACCTGGCGCCGCTGGTCATCGAGGGAAATCAGCCGGGCGGGCAGCTCACAACCACATCCGAAGTGGAAAACTACCCCGGGTTTGAGAAGGGGATCGACGGGTTCGCCCTCATGGACCAGATGCGCCGTCAGGCAACGCGGTTCGGCACCCGTTTCCTTCAGGGTTATGTCAAAAAGGTCGATTTCGGAGAATCCCCCTACCTGGTTGCCACCGGGGAGAAGGAATTCCGGGCCAAAGCGGTGATCATCTCCACCGGGGCGTCACCGCGACTGCTCGGACTCGAGTCGGAAAACCGCCTTTTCGGCGGCGGCGGGGTAACGACCTGTGCGACCTGTGACGGGGCCTTTTACCGCGACATGGATGTGGTGGTGGTCGGGGGCGGCGATTCCGCCTGCGAGGAGGCCCTCTTTTTGACCCGATTCTGCTCCAAGGTGACGCTCATCCACCGCCGCGACGAATTGCGGGCCTCGCAGATCATGCAGGACCGGGTCTTCGCCCACGACAAGATCGAGGTCATCTGGGACACGGTCGTGGACGACATTTTGGGGGCCGAGGAAAAGGCCGTTCGGGGAGTCAGGCTGAGCAACCGCAAAACCGGTGAGACAAGTGAGCTCGCCTGCAAAGGTGTCTTCATCGCCATCGGCCACATCCCGAACACCCGACCGTTTGCGGGGAGCCTGGACCTGGATGACGACGGCTACATCGTGCCTGTGCCGGGGAGCCAGGTGCGGACCCGGTTTCCCGGCGTTTACGCCGCGGGCGATTGTGTCGATCATGTGTACCGGCAGGCCATCACCGCTGCCGGCATGGGATGCCAGGCCGCGATCGACGCCGAGCGCTGGCTGGCGGAACAGGAGTAGGTTGACGCCGCCGACAATGACCGGCGCACGAAGAAAAAAACCGCCGATGACCGGCGGTTTTATTTCGGGTGCTCAGGGGGGGACTCGAACCCCCACACCTCGCGGCACATGAACCTGAATCATGCGTGTCTACCAATTCCACCACCTGAGCTTTGACGAACGCCCTTCGCGACAAACGACGGCGATCCACCGGTGAAAACGATACTTATAGACCGTATTTTCCGGAACGCGCAAGTCCAGAAACAAATTTCCCCAAAAACCCGCACGGTTCCTTGAATTTCCGTCCGGTTCGGTCAAACGCTTTGACCGGAACCGGCGTAATCACCGATATCGGGAATCTCACGATCCCGCTTTCCCGAGGGAAGGCGGACCAGGTAAGGATCGGTCGTTTCCGCCACGGCCTCCTCCGGCTCACCCTCCGTATCGCCATCAAACAAGTGGGACAACCGGCGCGGCAACGGGTCCAGGACCAAGGCGGGGTTTTTGATCCGCCCCTTTTTGACCGGTTCAAAAATACAGGGATAAAACGCTTTGCCGTAACGCTCCCGGAAGCCCCGGATCCATTTCTCCGAGACCCCTTCCCGGCGGTTGAGCAGGACGTAATCGGAAAAATGAATGCAGGCATCGTACCACTTGTCGAGCCCGGGATTCTCCTGCGCCAAACGGCAATGCACCACGGTCAAAATCCGTGCCGGCTCCACCCCGTTCTCCGGGAGCCAATGGGACAAAGCCTCAATCTGGTCCACCGGATTGCGGAGTCCTTCGGTCACAAAAAAGAAATGGGTCGTCCCCTCCGGGACCTCCGTGTCGATTTCCCCATCATCCCAGGTCCAGGTTGCCCAAACATGCGATTCCCCGCTGCCGAGCGCGGTGGCGTCGGCCCGGTTTCGCTCCGCAGCCGGCACGCACACGGTCACGCGCCCGGACGCCGGCACGCCCGAAAGCAGATCCGCCAGGATTTCGTAACGTCCGGAACCGGCGGCACCGAGAATGATGTAGGCCTTTGCCGCAGTCATGAGATCATCCTTCCTCACCCGTCGGGCTTCTTCAAGCCGGAGATTCACTCAAACGAGAACGTCCCGCACTGGGCGTGGTGAAGCATCCAGTGATCGACCAAAACCAGTGCCGTCATCGCCTCCACGATGGGTACCGCGCGCGGCAAGACACAGGGATCGTGCCGGCCCTTTCCCCGGATCTCGGTTTCCTCACCGCTCTCACTCACGGTTTTCTGTGTCTTCAGAATGGTGGCGGTCGGCTTAAACGCGGTGCGAAAGCGCAGTTCCTCGCCCGACGAAATCCCTCCGAGCACTCCTCCCGCGCGGTTTCCCACGGTCCGGGTCCGTCCTTCGCGACGCTCGAACGGATCGTTGTGCTCCGAACCCTTCAGCAACGTTCCACCAAAGCCGCTCCCGATCTCGAACCCCTTGGTTGCCGGGAGCGACAACATGGCTTTGGCCAGGTCGGCTTCGAGGCGATCGAAAACCGGCGCTCCCAATCCGACCGGCAGACCTCGAACCCGGCATTCGACCACACCGCCGACCGAATCGCCCTCCTTGCGAATCCGGCGGATGCGCTCCTCCATGCGTGCGGCGGTTTCGGCATCGGGACATCGAACGGGATTGCCTTCAACCTCTTCCCGAGAGGGAAACCCTTGGTTATCCGGCATGGCAATATCCTGTATCCGCTGAACAAATGCCGAGATCTCCACGCCGCCGGCCGCCTGGAGAATCTTGCGGGCAATGGCGCCGGCCGCGACGCGACCGACCGTCTCACGGGCGGACGAGCGGCCTCCTCCTTCGGGATTGCGCCAACCGAATTTCCGCTGGTAGGTAAAATCGGCATGAGACGGGCGGAACCGGGTCCGCATTTCATCGTACGCCTCCGGCCTTTGATCGACGTTCGGCGTCATCATGGAAATCGGGGTTCCGGTCGTCTTCCCCCGGTACACCCCTGAATAAATCGTCACGACATCGGACTCCTTGCGCTGCGTGACGATGCTGCTTTGCCCGGGCCGCCGTCGGTCCAATTCCACCTGGATCTCTTCCGGTGCAAGCGGAAGCCCGGGAGGGCAACCGTCCACAACGACCCCGACTCCCCCTCCGTGACTTTCCCCCCAGGTTGTGATCCTGAAAAGCGTTCCAAAGATATTACCCATTGAAGTATCGACCTTACGTCGGCCCGACGCCCGAGCAAGCGCGAAAACCCGCCCCGGCGCATGCGGACGGTCGGCCGGGCCAACCAGCCATCCCGCACCCAATTCCCCGGGATCGCCCTTCCCCGCCCCTCAGCTCGCCGTGCGGTAGCTCTCCTCACTCACCCATCGCACGCAAAAACGCATCAATTCGTTGGCGTTTTTGAGATCGAGCTTTCGCTTGATGTTGGCGCAATGGGATTCGACCGTTTTGACACTGATACCGATTCCGGCCGAGATCTCCCGGTTCGTGCACCCGTGCCCGATCCAACGGACAACCTCCAGTTCCCGGGCGCTCAAACGCGCTTCCGGAGAGGCGGCCTGGCGCCTTGCCCCGTTCAGAGCCCGTCCCAGCATCCGCATGCCGGCCCGCTCACTGAGATAAACGCCCCCGCCAAGGACCTTCCGGATGGCCCGGAGCAACCGTTCACCATCCTCCAATTTCACCACATAGGCGCGAGCGCCGGCCCGGAGAACCCGTTCGGCAAAAACGTCCTCTTCGCGCAAAGAAAGCACCAGAATGGGAAGCTGCGGGTGGCGGTTGCGAAGTTCTTTCAACAGCGCGGTTCCACCACCGGCCCTCAACGCGGTCTCGAGGATGACGAGGTGCGGGCGCGCCCGCGCGATTTCCCGGAAGGTGTCCGGACCGCCGTCACTTTCCCCGCACAGGGTTAGTCCCGCCTCACCCCGAATCAGATCGGCCACCCCTCGACGAATGAGGGGTTGGTCATCGACAACAAAAATTCTGCGATTTCCGCTCACCGGATCCATTTCACTTCCTTGGCCTCTGGCGACATTCCACTCCAGGCCCGTTACTCCCGCGGATACTAACCCATTTCCGCGAAACCGGGTACCCTACTTTAGTAGGGTTCGCCGCGGGACCGTGGAAAAGCGGTCCGTGGCTCCCGACCCCCGAATGCCCCGGTTTTCCCTTTTCAAAAACGTTCTTTTCGCTAACATAACGTTCTGAACGTTTCCGGATCCGTCTTCCGGCACGCATCATGCCACCATGAAAGAGGCCGATTGGAAAAACCTGAATCGCGCCGTAACGGCCCTGTTCGAGCCGGGCCTGGACCTTAATAATTTTCCCGAACGGGCCTTTCATGCCATTCGCGAGGTCCTGGCGTGCGACCTGTGCGCGTTTGCCGCGCTGGAGCCGGCCTCCGGCCAGTTGCAGGTCGCCTTCGACCAAACGTTTCCGGACCTTCCGGACATGGTGGCCGGTTTCGGACGTCACATGGCCAAATACAAAGCGTTCAATTTCGATCCATGGGTCGCCGGGGGAAAACCCTTTCTCCGGGGCGACTTCCTCTCGGACCGGGAATTCCGCAATCTCGATATCTACAGCGAGGGCTTTCGTCGGGCCGGAATCACCGACCACGCCGCGATCCCGGTCGATTCCGCGGAACCGGAACGCCTCTTCTTCGGCGTGGAACGCGAGGGCGGCGGCACCTTTGAGGATGCCGATCGCGAGCCGCTCGGCCACCTTCAGCCTCACCTGAGCAACGCCCGGGAAATCGCCCTGGCCGGCTCCCGGCTGCATCTCGACCAGATCGATCCGGCCGCCTTCGTCCACGCCGGGCTGACACCCCGGGAAGCCGAGGTGCTTCTCTGGCTGGTCCGCGGGAAAAGCAACGGGGAGATCGGGACGATCCTTCATCTGCGGCTGCAGACAGTAAAAGGGCACATGGCCACGATATTCAACAAGCTCGGGGTCGACAACCGCTACGCGGCGGTTATCCGCGGTCTCGAAGTCGCGCGTAACGGGAAAGCGCCCACCCGCCGGGCCCACACCGTTATCATCCGGGCACCGGCCGTACCGGCTCGCTAGGGCCCCGATTTTCCCGTTTCCGGACAACGCGTCAAACCGCCGTGAACGCCGCCATCCAGGCCAGCGCGACAACGGCGACGACGAGGGCGGCCAGGACCGCCTGCACCCGGCCGGAACGGATCCAGGCCCACGCTTCCCAGGCGAAGGGCACCGCCAGAAACAGCCCGGCCAGGAATCCCCAAAGGTGCGCCAGCACATCGGTCCGTTCGCCCCCCGCACCCAGGAATCCGAGGAGGACCAGGCCGCCGCCGAGGGGAATCCACATCCTTCTCGGCCAGCGCCAGCCGGAGGTTCGCCATGCCCGCACCAGCTGATGCCCGACAATGAGGCCCAGCGCCCCGAAAACCGCGGTGGACGCCCCGACCGAGAGGTGGCCGGTTCCGGCGTGGGTCGCCACGTTCAGCGCATTGCCGAGCATCCCGGCCGCCAGCACAAGCAGCCACCCGAGACCGCTTCCGAGGATGCGCAGGACAAAATAGGCAAACAGCGCCCCGCCCGCGAGGTTTCCCGCCAGGTGCCCAATGTCGGCGTGCAGGGTCAGGGCGGTGGCCACGCGATACCACTCTCCCGCCTCGAGCACGCGTTCCGCGTCCAATCTTCCGAGGGCAAACCATTGTTCCCGGGCCGCGGGAGATCCGTGACTGAGGTAAAAAAAGGACCCGAGGACAAGGCAGTATAGCCAAAGCGAAAGCGAGGAGGCGGAAAGGGGTGACTCCATGGATTCGACGGGCGGCCAGTAGCGGCTCTCACGACGATACCGCTCAAGTTGCTCACGAACGGCCTCGCCGTATTCTTCCGGGACATACAAAACATAACGGCTCTCTTCCCTGATGAGCCAATACGGAAGATTCATCGACAGCACGACCAGCGCGTAGTCGTTGGCCGCTTTCAGCCGGCGAAAACGGGCGACCGCCACGCGGCCCGGAACCCCTTCCGGCGGTCCACTGCCTTCCTCCGCTCCGGTCATCCCGTTGCCCGGCGGGCCCCCCCCCGGGTCGACGTCGGCAAAAGCATACGAAACTCGGTCCCTTTGCCCGCTTCCGAGGTAAAGGATACGTTTCCGCCGTGGGCCTCCACCAGGTTTTTCACGATCGCCAGACCGATGCCGGTCCCTTTCTTTTTACCGTGGGTGACAAACGGCTCAAACAGGGTCTCCCGGATCGCCTCAGGTATACCCGGGCCATCGTCGCGGACAAACAATTCGGTCCATCCCCCGTTGCGCGAGCGCGCTCCCACCACAATCGAACCGCTCTCGCCCATGGCGTCGACGGCATTGTTGAGCAGATTCTGCATCACCCGCAGGACTTTATCCACGTCGATCTCCAGGACGACACCGGCCGGTTCGATGACCAGATCGACCCGGGATCGATTCATGAGGAGCTCGTTATGGCTACGAATGGAATCAAAAAGGTCGGCCACCGGGACCGGCGCCTTTTTCAGTTTGGGCGTTCCCCGGGAGAATTCGAGGAGCTCCTCCATCATAACCTGAAGCAAACGGATCTGACGGTCCGCCGTATCGCAAAACCGCTCGGACCGCGTATTGGCCACCTCCCGGCGAAGGAGGTCGCAGGCCAGTTGCAGCGTGGTGAGCGGACTGCGGAAATCGTGCATGATGGTATCGGCCATCTCCCCGATCACCGCAAGTTTCTCCTTTTGCAGCATGGCGCGGACGAACCGGTGATTGGACGCCCGCAGTTCGCCGGCCACGGGGAGAAAAAACCGGTAGACCACACCTGCCGGTGCCTTTTCCAGGATCGCGAGCAGTTTCCCGGCTTCGATCCTCGCCAGGTTCGAATCCATCGCGGCGCGTGCGCGAGCCCCGCGGGCGGTTCCGTCGAGCACGGCCAATTCCCCGAAATGGCCCCCGGGGCCGGCCTCTTTCAGGACGAAGCAATCCGCACCCTGGTACTTTTTTTCCAGCACCACCCGACCGTCCAGGACCAGGTAAAGCGCATCCGCGGCGTCCCCTTCATCGAAGACCAGATCATCCGTCTCAAGGTCGATGATCGTGGCATACCGACAAAGGGTGCCCCCGAGTTCGGGACCAAAGTTTTTTATAAAGGGGTGCTCGCTCAGGATCATAACTGTTCCCTTTTCCGGATGGATCTACCGGCGAGCGCCGGGTGTGATCGACCGGTTACGGCGATCCTCCATTTGCCGGGTGATGGCGTCGTCACGTAGCCGGTTATACACGTACGTTCTGGCATCCAGCCACCGTATCCGGAATCCGGCCGCCTCGGCCCGGTCAAAGAAAATGCTGTCGTCGCCGTAGGCAACCGCCGGGAATCCCCCGAGGCCCAACGCGCGGTCGCGACGGATAAAGAACGTACCCCCCAGCCGGCACTCATCGAGCGAAATCCGGCGCCCCGGGTCGTGCAGGTCGGGCACCCAGTCCGGTCCCAGGACGGTTGCCGGGGAGTGAATCAGATCGACCTCGGGGTGTTCGCGAATCGAACGGGCGCGCAATTCCAGGTGCTCCGGCCGGTAGGTATCGTCGGAGTCGAGAAAGGTCACCCACTCGCGGGTAGCGGTTTCCAATCCCGTATTGCGGGCGGCCGGGAGCCCGCGGTTGACCTCGTGCCGTTGATAATGGACGCGGGAATCGCGCTGCCGGTAACGGTCGACAACATCAAAGGTCCCGTCGTCGCTCCCGTCATCCACCACCCTGAGCTCAAAATCCTTCCATGTCTGCCGCAGCGCCCCGTCGATGGCGTCCGGCAGGACATCGGCGCGATTGTAAGTGCACAGAATAATGGAAAACATTACCGGACCATTCTGCCCGACCCGTTCGCCTACGCAAGCCGTGAAATCGGTCCCGAACAAGCGGTTACAGGTCCTCCGCCAGGATCCTCACCCGGTAAAACAACGGTTCCGTGAGCGGCTCCTCCAGCACGCGGGACAAGATGACCCTCCATACCTCGCCGCCGTCCTCCCGCCGGGTCGCCCATTCCCCGGGTGGCAGCGGCGTCCAATTTGACAGGTCCGGGGAAATCTCCACCTCGTAGGTGAGGCCGTACCCACCCTTGAGCCGGTGGTAAGCCAGGGTCACAACCGTTCCGGACTCTCCCGCGTCAACATTCGCCCGTGCCACCTCCGGGAGTCCCTCCCGAACCGGCCATCTTCCGTCGAGACCGAAGGCAAAGTGTTCCAGGTTGGAGATCCCGGTGCCGGCCGGATCCGCGGAGGCACCGGAGATGGCGGAATCCTCCAGCTCCCCGGCCGCGAACCGGTTCTTCCTCCAATCGGAAAAACGCGCGCCGGGTTCCGCGGTTTCGCCCTCCATCTCGTAGGGAAGCCGCCAGACCTGGCTTCCGGATTCGTTGGTGAAGTAGAGGTGTGACTCGCTGAACCCGTCGGGATCGCCGTCCGCCCAGAAGGCGAAAAACGGGTCGCGGTGCCCGATGGCCCGCCGGGCGAATTTCTGGTTTCGTTCGCTGTTTCGAGTCACCCGGCGCTCGCGCTCCCAGCTCGCGCCCCGATCGAGACTCACCCAGCGTTCCATTTCGCCGCCGGTCCCCCACTCCCGGGGACCCGTGCCGATCGGAGCCAGAATGGTCCACCGGTCATCGGCCAGGTACAAACTTCCGTGATCGTAATTGTGACCGGCGGGGGCGACCGTATGGGTATGCCACTGCTCGCCGTCCCAGCGCGTCAACACCCATTCCCGGGGAGCGTTGGCCGGACCGGGCTGGTGACCGAAACTGGTCACGTAAAGGAGGACCGGGTGGCCCTCGGCGTCGAACTCGAGGTCGACGGTGTATTGCAGTTTATCCTCGGAGGCGTAGTCGATGACGCGGGCGGGGTTGTCTATTGTATCGAGCGGCAGGGTCACCGGCGTTCCG
>PXDC01000416.1 GCA_003565135.1 Verrucomicrobiota bacterium | reverse complement strand
GCAGGATGCCCGCGGTCCAAGGGACCTAATCGCAGTTTACGCAGGTGGCGACCCACATGCTGATTTGACCCTGATCGCCGCCTTCGTCATTTTCACCGGCGAATCCGAGTCCGAGGATCAGGACCCGGCCGCCCTCCTGGGCAAAGCCGGTGAAAAAGGCTTCGTCGCCGGGATCGGTGAGATCGCTCATATCGAAATTGAGACGTCCGTCCGGGGCCACCGTGTAGCTGAGCGGGATTTCGTCGGGGTCTTCGGTCTCCACGATGATGCCCCCCTGGTCGCCGTCATAGAAGGGTATGCGAACCATGAGGTCTTCGAGTGTCAAGGTGGCTTCGCCGTTCTGGTCGAATGAGAGGCCGCCCGCAATCCCGTCCGGTCCGGAGGGAAGCATTTCGAAATCCCAGCGCGACACCCAGAAACTCTGGCCTTCCAGCCGGTATTCTTTGCCGGCCAAGTCGGGATTCAGATCGCGGCGCACGCCGAGGAACAACTGGTGGGCGGCGAAGCCGTCGCCCGCGCCTTCCGGGACCTCTCCGATTCGGGTCTGGTGTATCTCCGGCCAGCCTTCGGCCAGGACCAGGAAGTCCCCCGCCGGAGACATGAAGCCCGCCAGGTTCTGGGAGTCCTGTCCAGGGCGTCCGAATCCCTCGATCGACACCAGCACCTCTCCGTCCGGGCTAATGTGAATGGGGAAGTCGAAGTCGATTTCGGTCGGTTCGAAATAGCGGCGTTCCGGGTCGCTTCCGTCGAAGAAATGCTTCATTTCGGTTTCGATTTCGATGCCCTGGACCGAAAACGTTCCTCCGTCCTCGTCGGAAATGGTCACCGGGGCGCTGAGAATGGTATACAGCTTTCCCTCGGTATCGCCCTCGATCTCCAGGCGTACGATTCCCCATTCGCCAATGAGGTCCGCGATTCCGGCGTCGACCGATTTTCGCGCCATGAAGGCCTGGACGAATTCAATGCCCTTGCCGGCCCCGGCGTCGAATTCGGCCTGACGCAGAGCTGTTCCAGAGAGCATACCGGCCAGGTCGCCCTCGGCCTGGCCCAGGGGATGCATGGGGAGATCCCACGCGAAATAGGTGTCGTCGCTGTCGATATCCTCCAGCACGTGCACGGTCAGGCCCCCGTTGGAGAAGGTCGCCGAGGTGGAGAAACGGCCCGCTTCGGCGCCGTGGTTGCCGGTTACTTCGACCGTGCCGTCCGAATGAATCACGGTGGCGGATGAGGCTTCCGCATTCCCCCACACCACAACGTGCCCGCCGTCCGCGTCGAGGAACAGGGAGTCGGATCGGGTAAAGCCCATCAAGAAACTGGATACACCCGGTTTCGCCCGAAGTGCCCAGGTGCTCAGGAGGGTGTGGTATTCTGGAAACACGGACACCTCATGCACCTGGTAAAACCGTTTCGGCGCGTTCAGGCTGTCAGAATCAGGCAATTCGACAGGTTCGGCCAGGATGCTTATTTCGTCGAAAGGACTCCAATCCGAAAGATCGTCAGAAAATTGGATACCGTAGGAACCGGGCAAACCGTCAAGTGTCATGCGAAAGCCTTCACTTCGGTCAAAGGAGAGGGGCGAAAGCTCCGGTCCGGTGGGAAGAGGCCCGGTGGCATTTCCCGCGGCGTTCAGGGAGAGCGCGGCAAGGCAGACGGAAGCAGTGCGAAGCAGACGACAGGATTGGTACATGTATTGTAATTGGTGGAATTCCGGCCACTGGAGTTCAGGCGGTTACGGATCTTCGATTAGCGTTATTTTGGGAGCTTGAAGGAAAGATGTATTCGGTCTGCCGAGTCAATTGTAATTTTATTTGCAATACGGTATTCTCCGTTTTTTTACATCCTTCCGGATGTTTTCACAACGTTCCCCGATTTGGGATTCCGGGAATGCGTTGATTCTTGACATTGTCGAATCTTTTGGCCCGTTTTCATGTAATTATGCATCATTTACTGAACTATTGTTGGCCCGCAGGCAGATGTACGGCTTTGATATCTAAGACGACGCGGAGCTTGAATCTCTTTAATCCGACTGACGAAACGCGATTTGTGTGGGGGTGAAAATCACCCGGGCCCGAACGGAATCATTTCTCATATGCAGAATCGAGATCGAATAGCCGGTGCGAGTGCAGCATTGGTGGTGCTGGCGGCATTTTTTTGGGGGCTATCCGGAGGGATCGGCGGTATTCTCATGGCCGATGGCTGGGATGCGTTTGTGGTTTCATTTTACCGGGGCGTTATTGGGCTGCTGTGCGTCCTCGTCTGGTTGGCGCTGCGCCCGAATGGGAACGGGCTGGCAAATCCCCGTTTATGGTTCTGGTCGGCGATCGCCGGACTCGGCGTCGCAGGCAACTTCGCCTTCTATTTCGTCAGCATCGGGCAGGGAAGCGTGGCTGTGGCGGCCACCTTGATGTACTGCGCACCGGTGTTCGTATACCTTGTGTCGTTTGCCCTAAAGCTTGAACGTCCAAGTGCAATGAAGTGGTCGGCGATTGCGGTGGTGATGCTTGGCATTGTCTTGCTCACGCGGATTTACGATACCGGTGCGAGTGGCGTCACGGCAATCGGTGTGGGGGCGGGACTGCTTGCCGGGCTGTCCTACGCCGTATTCATATTCGGCTTCAAATATGCGGCGCCGCACGGGAGTCCTCAGGCGATTCTCTCGATTGCGTTTGCGGTGCTCGCTGTCGTACTAATCTGGCCAAGCGATGCCCGGCAGATCGGCGAAGTTCTAGGTGCGCCGGATTGGCCGCTGTTCGCGGCACTGGGAGTGTTCGGCGCGGGATTATCGTTTGTTCTTTACATCATCGGGTTGAAGCATACCGCACCGGCGGTGGCGTCAATTGTGGCAATGGTCGAACCGGTCACCGCGTCGTTGTTCGGGGTCGTTGTTTTGAACGAAATGCTGAAAGGGCCGCAAATCCTAGGCATGGGACTCATATTAGTCACAGTGACTGCGTTGAGTGTCTATACAAGATCCGCGCGGACACCTTCCTATTTGTCCACGAGTTGATTTGAATTCGAATGTATTGCCTCTCCCGGCAAATCCGATGTCTGCGAAAGGCTGGGTTCTGAGAGTTGACGCCGCCCGGGAGGTACGTGCATTGGTAACTTGATGAACGCAAAGGAGCTCAAAGGTTTGGGGATTCCGGACGGTCCGGCCATGGGATTGGCTATCGAATGGGTCCGCGTGGCTGCGGAGGCCGGGAAGGATCGGGAGGATTTGCGCCGTGAGTTGGCCGCGGTTGTAGACGCCCCGGAATTGTTTCGGGAGGACCCGCGAAAAGGACCGCTGGCGCGCGAACTTGAAAGGCCCCGTTTTTCACCCCGTACGCAAGCCGCGCCCTGGCGGATGTGGGGTTCGGGATTGGAGGACGAAGCCGTGCGGCAGATGGCCAATGCCTGCGACCTTCCCGTGGCCGTCGCGGGCGCGCTGATGCCGGACGCGCACGTCGGTTACGGTCTGCCGATCGGTGGCGTGCTGGCAACGGAGGGAGCCGTCATTCCCTATGCCGTGGGAGTGGACATCGCCTGCCGTATGAAGATGACGGTATTCGACCGCCCTGCCAACCGGTTGCCCGGGGAAAAGGATCGTCTGGCCGGAATGCTGGAGCAGGAAACGCGTTTCGGCATGGGAGCGGCGTTCGAGCGGCGGCGGGAGCATGCGGTGATGGACGATGACTGGAGCGTTTCGCCGGTTACACGCCGCTTCAAGGACAAGGCCTGGGCGCAGCTGGGGACCAGCGGCTCGGGCAATCATTTTGTCGAATTCGGGGAGTTGATCGTGAGCGGCCCGGGTCTCGGGCTGGCGCCCGGAAATTACCTGGCGCTGCTCAGTCACAGCGGTTCGAGGGGGACCGGGGCGCAGGTCTGCTCGCACTACAGCCGGATCGCCCTGGACCGGCATCGCGAATTGCCGAAGCCGCTGAAACATTTGGCCTGGTTGGATTTGGAGAGTGATGCCGGGCGGGAGTATTGGGAGGCGATGAACCTGATGGGCCGGTACGCGGCGGCCAATCACGCGGTTATCCACCGGCAAATTGCGAAAGCATTCGGGGTTCCGACGCTCCTCGAACTGGAAAACCATCACAACTTCGCCTGGAAGGAGAAGCATCGCATCGGCGGTGAGGAGCGGGAAGTCATCGTTCACCGCAAAGGCGCCACACCGGCGGGCGAGGGAGTGCTGGGCATCATTCCCGGATCGATGGCCACGCCGGGATTCGTCGTGAGGGGTAAGGGGAATCCGGAATCCCTGAACAGCGCCGCCCACGGCGCGGGTCGGGTGATGAGCCGAAAGAAGGCGAAGGACACGTTTGCCTGGGGCAATGTGCGTAAGGAGATCGAAGCGGCCGGGGTGTGGGTGCTTTCCGCCGGGACTGACGAGGTCCCGGGGGTGTATAAGGACATCCACCAGGTCATGGCCGCGCAGGAGGATCTCGTCGAAATTCTCGCCCGCTTCGATCCCAGAATCGTGAAAATGGCGCCGCCCGGCGAAAAGGCGGAAGATTGATTTTCTGAAAACCGGCGTAAGCCGTGGCGGCCGGGCCGCTTCACATCGCGGATATGAAAATCAGGATCGATACCAGGTGACTGACGCTTCCGGCGAGGACGAACCCGTGCCAGATCAGATGGTTGCCGGAGAGGTTTCTCCATCCGTAAAACGCGGTTCCCGCAGTGTAGGCCAGGCCGCCGGCCGCCAGCCACCAGAAGGCGGCCGCCGGGAGGTTTTGCCAGAGAGGGACGATCACAATGAGCGCGAGCCAGCCCATGCCGAGGTAGAAAACCGTGGACAGGATGCCGCCTTGTCCCGGCCAGATGAAGGTCTTGGCAACGCCGGCAAGCGCGAAGCCCCAGATCAGACCGAATACCGTCCAGCCCAAGGCCCCCGCCAGCGGACCCATGGCAAACGGCGAGTAGGTGCCGGCGATCAGCAGGTAAATGCCGGCGTGATCGCAGGTTCGAAAGAATCTCTTTAGGCCCGGGTTTTGTGCCGCGTGGTAACAAGTGGATGCCCCATAGAGCAGGATCAGGCTGACCCCATACAGCGCGCACCCCACCACCAGCGCCGCTTCGCCGTAACGAGCGGCCTGGGTTACCGTCAGAATCAACGCCGCCACGCCCAGGAGGATCCCGGGCGCGTGCGAGTACGCATGCCACCGATCCATCCGCAGGGAATAGGCCGGAGGGTTCGTTGCACTGGCGTCGAGCGAGCGCCGATCCCCGATTTCCCGTTCAGGTTCCTCCTCCGGCCTTCGCGCACTCATCATGCGAGTATAAATCCCTCCGCTCGCACGGGTCAAGGTGTGGACCGTGTCGCGGAGATCGGTTCGGTTCGGTATGTTGAACCACAGATCAAGGGATACACGGATAAGGGCAGGGGATTTTTATCCGTGCCCTTCTGTGATTTTCTCGCGTTGGGTCGGACCGGGCGCTTGAATCGACGATTCGACACTTGAGTTTCAATGCCTGACTACGCAGATCCGAATGCCGGGCTCTCCGACGCCCGGAAGCATTTCCGCCGCAATTACAGCCTCCATTTCCTGGAGGGCGGATTGTTTATGGGCGGGCTGGCGTTCATCGCCTTCGACAGCGTGTTGCCGCCCATCATCCGAAGCTTGGGCGGGCCGAGTTGGCTTATTGCGCTCATGCCGATGATGATGTTCCTGGGGTTCATGTGGCCGCCCTTGCTGATGGCCCACATCACGGAACGGTTGCCGCGTTTAAAAGGATTCATCGTCCTCTTCGGCATCCCCCAGAGGGTGGTTTTTCTTTTCGCGGGACTGGCTTTGCTGTTCTGGACGGACGAGTATCCCGTCTTTGTGTTGGCGATGGTCGCTCTGGCGCCGTTGTTGTCCGGACTGGCCGGCGGCGTGTCCTGGGCGGCGTGGATGGAGCTGACCTCCCGCATGATACCGCCCAACCGACGCAGTTCGGTGATGGCCGCGCGTGCGGTGGTCGGAGGTTTGATCGGTTTGCTGGCCGGCCAGATAATCCGGTTCATCCTCGACCGTTCTCCAGGTGCCGAAGGGTACGCCCAGTTGCACTTCATCGCCTTCGGGATTCTGCTCGTGTCGTTGGTGTTGTTCACATTCATGAAAGAACCGCACCAGCCGGTTCCGGAGGGTGAACAGCGGACCGGTCTGCTGAAGAATCTGGGGAGCATGCCGAAGATTTTGCGGGAGGATCATCACTTCCGAAGGTTCATATTCTCGCAGTGTTTCGGGGCGGGTTTCTTCATTATGAGTCCCTTTCTGGCGATTCATGCCTTGGATGTGACGGGGCGTAGCGAGGCTTTCCTCGGACTTCTGGTCCAGGCGCAGATGGCTGGAAACATAAGCGCCAACGCCGTCGCAGGATGGATGGGCGACCGTTTCGGGGGAAAGATCGTGTTCGTCTGCGCCAAAGTGCTTTTTGTCATCCTTTCGGTGGGCGCGATCATTAACACGGCCGCCTGGGGATTTGTCTTGCTGTTCTTGATTCTGGGCTGCGCCACCTCCTTCCAAATGGTCGGCCGGAGCACCCTGAGCATCGAGCTTTGCCCGGACCGCAGGCGCCCGACGTACCTGGCGCTCCTCCAGGTCTCCATCTTTCCCGCCATGCTGCTGGCGGCGGCGCTGGCGACGGCGGTCCAGGAGATTTTCGGAACCCTGTACCCCGCCGCCCTGTTGTCGACCCTGTTTATGACGATCTCGCTACTATTCCTCTGGCGGATCCCGGAACCGAGGAACAGGTAGCCGTAAGACGCAGGTGCGGTGGCTGAAGTTAAAAGGTAGAAGTGAGAAGTTAAAAGTGGGAACCGCGTATTTCTGAAATCTTGCGCAAAACGCGCAGGATTTTCTGGAGGGCCATGCTCCCGCATGGCCGAAAAACGTGCCGGACGGAAACAGCGGCGGGTTGCGGTCCATACGTACCAATCGTCAGGAACACTGGAGCCTGCGGCGGCGCGGGAGCGCCGCCCTCCAGATAAGTTTTTGGTACTGGTTTCACCGGTTTAGTGGAGACTTGGCGCTTCGCCGCGAACGAAAGCCTGGGAGCGCGGGCATCCTGCCCGCCTCTCTTCCGGATCATGTATCCAAAGCTCTCATCCAGAACGTCAGTGTCTTTTCGGTTTCGTGCTCGTCGTCGAGGTCGCGCCAGGGGAAGCGGATTTGCAGGTGGGGTTGTTTGCGGTAGCCGCGGCTTTGCCAAAAGCCGTCGAGCGGGCGGTAGCCGGCCGGACGGCGGGGGTGGTCGGTGGGGCGTTCGACGGCGCAGAAGGCGGTATAACGAAAACGGCCGAAGCTGGAGGCGTGAGCTTCGCGTTCGTCGAAGAAACGCTTGCCCAGGCCGTGTCCGCGGAACTCCGGCAGGAGGATGGATTCGGCGAAGTAAAAGACCTCGGCGGGATCGATACCCGCGTTTTCGAAGGGAAGGCGGAAAGCGGCGTCCTCGTCCTCCAGCGGAACACAGGTGGAGGCGCCGACGATACGATCGTCCGCGCAAACCAGCACAGCCAGGCTGCGAGGGGAGTCGATGTAAGTCTGAAGGTATTGACGTTCGTAATCCCGATTGCCGTCGTACAGGTACGGGAACTCCCGGAAAACCTGGATGCGGAGTGCTGCCAGATCGTCGAGGTAAGGCGTGATTTCGGTGCTTTGGCGCGTGAAAATTTTCATTCGCCGATCGAGGAGTCGCCGAGCACGGTGAGTTTCAGGAATCGTTTGGGCTGTCCGGCCAGTGGTTCGGAGTCGCGGTAGGTGCGGGTGACGGTGCCGTTGCCGTGAATGGTTACGTCGACGAGGATGCCGATGTCCTCCGCCCATGAAACCAGATCCGTGGAGGCGTCGATTCGATAGGTGACGCCTTCGATTTCCTGTGGCCGGGTGTAGGTGAAAGTTAGATACACTTCGTCATCGACGGCTTCCATTCCGGGGCTCGGCGGCCGATGGCGATTTGATTCATTCGGGTTGCCGGCGAGTGCGAAGACGAGCAGGTTCGGAAGGCCGTCTCCGGCGGGATCGGCCTGGGGGCCGGAGATGGCGGGTTCGCCGATTTCCTCGGGAGTGAAGTACTTGTCCTGCCATTCGGCGAAGGTTGGCGGCGGCGGGGGAACGGGAATGGCGTTCCAGGCGAGGGCGTACGGTGTTCCGTCCGGGGTGGGGTCGTCGATTACGTCGATCCGCAACGCGTATTCACCCGCCGGCAGGTCTTCGATGTAGAGGTGCTGCACGTTGTTGACCGGGTCGGTGCTGATCTGGACTTCGTCGCCGAGGGTAAAGCCGTCGGACTCGAAGAGACGCAGTTCCAGCCGGGCGACCAGGGGCTCGGCGTTTTGGAAGTCGGCTCCTTCCAGATCGAAAAGACGGTGCCAGGTGAGGTTTGCGGTGAAGGTTTCCTGGTCGGCGTCCAGGGAAAGGAAATACACGGCTGAATCGCCGGAAGCGGTGTCGCCAAGGTGCCACCCGGAGGACGGCACGAAGCCGTCGTTCGCGGGCGCGTGTTCTCCACCCGTCAGGATACGGTGGCTGTGGTAAACGTTGAGCCTGCCGGCGCCGAAAACCTCGTCGATGGGTTGGTGGTCGTTGCGCTGCCATTCGGGAAAGGGGGCTTTGGCGGCACCCGCCATCAGGACTGATTTGATCACCTGCGGGTGATGACGCGCGTTTTCCAGCCCCGGCGTGCGGTCGGCTTCCTCCAGCAGCAGGGCCGCGGCGGCGGAGACGATCGGCGCGGGATTTGACATGCCGAGGTCTTCGGGCGCCACCAGATCCGGTTTGACGCGGCCGGGTTCGTCGAATCGTGTGCCCCCGCGGTTGTGATCTCCGTTGACGCGCCCGACCGCAAGCGTGTTGTAGCCATGGGACATGAGCCCGCGCAGTTCCAAAAAAGAGACATTCTGCATGCCGGTGACGGCCAGAAATCCGTCTCGTGTGATCGCGTAGTCGAGCCGACGGTTGGCTTCAATTTCCATTGCCTGATCCGGAAACCCGCCCGTCCAACTGTGATTTTGTATCCGACTTGTTTCGACGGCGGGCCGTTCGTCTCCGGTCACTCGCAGGAATCCTCCCCCCATCCAGTTGTTGGTCTGGTAAACTCGAATGGTTTCGATTCCCGGTGCGATGGAGAAAGTATTTCCGAAAAACAAAAGCCCGGTGATGGTCGCATGCTCGGAAACCCCGGTTTCGCCGGACAGGAATTCTATGGATTTTCCGGAAAAATCCATATTGTCGGGGTCGGGGCCATAGTGGTTGCCCACCAAAGATTCCACCATACTGACCTGAATCCCTTGTCCGGTCGGAACGTTCTCCCCGAGCTGTGCCGCTAGTCGAGGCCATCCGGCGTCATCCCGGTAAATGGCCGAAAGCCGCGGTGCGACGAGGAAAAATAACGTGATCGCAACCAATAGAAGAAGCAATGCCGAGGGGAGGATTTTCCGGTGCATGGTATTTCGGGGTTACAGAAGAGGAAACGGAAAGACAAGGGAATAAGATTGCCGGGAGCGCACGGCTTTTTCAATTGGCCTCTGAAGGCCGCATGAAAAAGCATTTCAGATCGAAGATTTGAAGTTTGAGATTTTCCGCCAAGAAATGCGGGATTAAAGCTCGCAAAAGAACAGACCGTGGCCGGGAGCGCGTGCATCCTGCTCGCATCTGGGTGCGAGATGGAATTGTTCCGGTTGGACGAAGCGACGCCCGCCAGGAAGGGCTGTGTTATCCGGACACGCGGCGACAGAAAAACGGCGAAAAGATTTTGGAGATTTCTGATTAATGTCCGTTTCGATTTGACCGTTTGCGAAACACGTTACATACTGGGAGCGGTTCGAAATTCTACTCCCGTGATGAACTCCGCCCTCCATATCCCGTTCCTCAAGCCGGTTGGCTTCCGTTGCGCGGAATTCACTCCTCTCTCTCTCTCTCTCTAACGCCAGGCGGTTTATCCGGGCACGATCAGCCTGCGCTGATGCCGGCCCGTTCTCTTTAAGGGAAAGGGGGTGTGGCTGACGATGCGGGATTGGAGCGAGGAACGTCTGGTGCGATACGCCCGGAATCGAGCGTGCGCGGGCGCGGCGTTCGGGGTTTTGTACGACCGATACCGGCCTCCTTGCCGAGGTTGGGCCGTCGGTTATGTCGGCGATTCCGATGCGGACGACATAACGCACGAAGCTTTTCTAAGTCTTTGGAAATCGATTCCCGGTCTGACGGCTCCCTATCGTGTGGGCGCCTTTCTCAAGAAGGCCGTTCGCTGGAAAGCCTTGGACTTTCTGCGTCGGCGACAGCGTTGCCAGTTGATCGATCCGATCGACATCGAGTCGTTCGTGTCCGATGTGCCGGTGGCGCCGGACCTCGGCGACGCGGCGGAGATTTGGACTCAGGCCAAAAATTGCCTGAGCGACCGCGAAGCCCGGGTTCTGACGATGCGTGTCAAAGGCGGTATGAGCTGTCTGGAAATCGCCGGACAAGAAAAGCTTAAGGAGAACAACATCCGGAGAATCCTTCATCGTGCGCGTTTCAAAATAAAAAAAAACGAATTTTTTCGGTAACGTTTTCCAGATCG
>PXDC01000528.1 GCA_003565135.1 Verrucomicrobiota bacterium | reverse complement strand
GGGTAACTTTTCCGGCCGGTGACGGTTCTGGCAAGCATAAACCGGCGACGGCCTTGACATGCGGGCGGGGAACGTTGAGTAATGGCGCCAATGGAGAAATCAGCCGCTTCCCTCCTTTTTATGGTGCTCACCCTGGTGCTGGCCGGATGCGAAACCCCCGACGGCGACGGTTTTGCGGGGCGATCGGGGGGTGGGAGCGACGCCGACGCGGCGTATTCGGAACTGCTGGATCTGGTGGAGGAAAGACTCGACCTCATGCACGGGCTCGCCCGGTACAAATGGAGCGAGGGTATACCGGTGGACGGAACCGGCCGCGACGACGCCGCCCTTCAGCGGGCGGTGGCGGAGGGGGAAACGCGGGGACTGTCCGCGTTTGCGGTGGAGAGTTTTCTGCTGGTCCAGATGGAGGCCGGCCGGCTGCTTCAGCAGGTTTATTTTGACCGGTGGAGCGACGTCGAACCCGCTGAGTCCGGCGTGCTCGTCGACTACGAATCCGGGTTGGAGCCCGCCCTGCGAGAGATCGAGTCGGCCATGGTGGCGCATCTGGCCCGGGTGCATGCCGCCCCGCCTTCGGAGGAACACGCCCGGGAGCGCCTGGCCCGGGCCCGCGAGGCCCTCCTGGAATCGGGCGACCGGCCGGAGGAGATCGTCGATATCGCCCTTTCCCCGTTTCAGATGTAGGGGAAGTTTCCGCTGGTCAACCGGTGTGACGGCTATCATGCTGGCCCGAATTTTGCCGCTATGAATGTCACAGGTCTCGCCGTTGTACCGCCTCCCGAAGCCGCTCACCTGCCCCGGGTGACACCTGAATTACTCGCGTCGGTCCTGGCGCGTTATTCCCGCAGCAACGACGGGCTGGCGGCGATTCTGGAGAAAGTCGACCTGGACGATCCGGATGCCTCCATCGACCGGATTCTCCGATTCGTGGATTACGGCCACGCGTCGATCGGCGGGTTGACCGGCGGGATTGCCGTGGCGGTGGACAACGTCTCGATGTGGCTGGCCTACAAGTTGTTCGAGATATCCCAAATGGCCGACGGGCAGGAGTCCAGCACCCGTTACATCACCATGCGCGCGGACAACCTGCCCGCGCCGCAAGAGATCGGCCTGCCGGAGGATCTCGCCGGCGAATGGGGCGGGTTGATGGACGACGCCTTTGCCGCCTACCAGCGTGAGTTTGAACGCCTCGATGCCTGGGCGGAGGAGAACCCGGAGGCGGTTCGCTACCCGCAAGGCGCCAAACCCGCCGTCATCAAACGAATCCGCAAGAACTACGCCCTGGACCGGGCGCGGTACTTTGTGCCCCTGGCCACGAGGACGAACCTGGCGCTGGTCATGACCTCGCGGATGTGGGCGGAGACGGTCAAACATCTCGATTCCCTGCCCCAGACGGAGGCGAAAACCGCCGCCGGTCTCCTGCGAGCCGAACTGGAGCGCCTCTCCCCGCGCCTCATGCGGCACAGCCGGGCGGAGGATTCTTTTGTGCGGCAGGCGGAAGCGGATTTCGATTACAGCCTGGCCATGGGGCTTTCCCAGTTGTCGGTGGACAACCGGCCGGACGAGACCTGGGTGCGGGTCGACGCGGAGGCCCCCCCGTTTCTTCCCGAGGACCAGTCGGCCGCCGACGCACTCCGTCACCGACACAACCGCTACGGGCGGGTGGGCCGCGCCCTGCGCCGGATGCGGGTCACCTTCGCGTGGAACAACCTCGCGGTGGCGGAACTGCGCGATCTCAACCGCCACCGGACCGGTCACCGGTTTACGCCCCTCATTCAAAACGGCTTCTATCTGCCACCGGAAATCGACGCGGCCTCACACCGGGACCTGTTGACGCGGCAGGCCGATTTGTTGCGGCAACTGCTGGAGCGCCGCTCGGCCGCCTATCCGTACGCCCTGCTCCTGGGGAGCCAGACCCCGTTCGAACACGCCACCCAGGGGGACAAATTTCTATACGAGGCCGAGCTGCGCACCGGGATGGGGGCCCACTTTCGCTACGCCGAACACTTGAGCGCCGCGCTGCACCGCTTCTACGAAACGGTCCCGGAGGCGCGTGACTGGGTCGAGGAGGGTGCGGCCGAGCCCGAATGAGGAGCAAAACCGGGGCTTGATTTTTGCCGGGTGCTTCACTAGGGAATCGGGATGCTTTTTTCGGGAAAACTCATCGCCGTTGCGGTCGCGGGGTTGTGGCTGGTGCCGGCCGTGCTGACGGCGCGGGACATCACCGATGTGGACTATTCCCGGCAGGCCTGGTCCGGCGGCGACACCTTTTCCACCCAGCAAAAACGATTCCCCGTGAACGAGAATCTGTCCTCCCAGCGTTTCGACGTTAAGGATTGGCATGCCCGCTTCAGCGGACTCGGGCGCAAGCGGGCCAATGTCAATATGACGGCGAGGGAACCCGAGGTGGTGAGCCACGAAACCCTTTCTTTCGATCGCAAGGAGCGGACCATGTCGCGGTTTGACGGCAGGCAGGCCTATGTCCGCAACCAGGGCGAGGTGAGGCGGGTCAGCGAGGCGGAGACGCACGAGGATGCCGCCATCCGCCGATTCGAGGGCCCGATGCGCGAAGTGAGGTCGGGTTTGTCCGACCGCGGCGAGGTGTCGATGGAGGATCTCAACCGCTTTTTTTACATGCGGAACAAACCGGGCGCCGATACCTCGGGCGAGGTGCCGGTCAACCGCGCGGGTCCCGGCAATTGAGCCCGGGGGCCTCCGGGAGCCCGGTTTGAGGCGAGTTCAGGCCGATTCGCGCCGGATCCGTTCCTTCTTGTCGTCGCGTTCCTCCTCCAGGCGAGCCCGCTCGTTGACCCGTTGTTTTCGAATCTGTTCCGCTTCAGTGTGTTCGCCTTTCGCCAGGGCCTCCTCCAACTGCTTTTGCAGAAAGATCTCCCGCTCGGCAATCCTGGCGGCATACGTCCGGTCGAGGTTTGCCAGGGATTCCTTTTGTTCGGGGGACAGCGGTTTACGGTTGTCGGAATCTCCCTCCTTCAACCGCTCCATGGCAAGTTCGTAGGCGCTTTTCATTGTGGAAAGCATGCTTTCAACCTACTCGATAAATGTCAACCGCACCCCGGCCAGAAGCAGGGCGATAAAAACGAGAAAGGGGGTGACCGCGTTGATCCAGGCCGGACGGCCGGCGCGTTCGGAGTAGAGGAGGAGACTGCCGAGAAGGGCGGCCACGGTGATGCCGGTCCAGGCGCCGGAGCGGTACTCCGCCTGCCAGAAATGAGCCGGCAGAAAACGCCAGGCGGCAACGGCGCCCTCCATGGTCACGATCACCAGCCAGGCGGCATGATTGAAAAGCAGGGTCAATGGCGCCAGGCCGAGATGCCCGAGCAGGAGGGCGAGCATACCGGCGGAAATGACGAGAGAAGCCAGGGTGACAAGGACAACATTCAACAGCACCGCGCCGGGGGCGAAGACGTTGAAATAGTGGATGCTCAACGTGCTGCTGGCCAGGGTGGCGGACAGGCTGATGGCCACGGTCAGGAGGATGTACTGCCAGGCCGATCGGGCGGCGAGATGAAGCCGGTTCAGGCTGTCCCGGGGCAATCCGGTAAACGGTCGGGCGCGCTCCTGCCAGTATTCGGCCAGGGGAATGCCGAGGAGCAGTATGGAGGCGACCACTGTGTACGAAAGCTGAAAACCCGCGCTCCAAAGCTGGTAGGGGTACAGGAGCAGGACACAAACGGCGGAGCAGCCCAGGGCGGAGAGGGAATTGCCCGGGCGGGCGAACAGCGAGGAACTCCAAAAGAAGGCCACCATGATGAATGCGCGCACGGCCGACGGGGTTCCGCCCGTGGTCTCCACGTAGATCAGCAGGAGGGCAAGGCCCGTGACGGCGGCGGGCACCGGGGGCACTCGCAGGATGGAAAGGGCCGTGTGCAGACCGAACGCGATCACCCCGATGTGCAGACCGCTGATGGCAAACAGGTGCAGCGTTCCGGTCTCCATGAAGGCCGAGCGTTGGCCGTCGTCCAGTGCCTGGCGTTTGCCCAGGAGCATGGCGACGTAGACACGGACATAGTTTGTCTCCGCGGTCGATCCGGACCGCAGGTGTTCGGCGAAGGCGTCCCGCCGGTCGCGGCAGAAGCGGAAGAACGCCCGTGCCGGCCGGGTCTTTTCCAGCGGGGGACCGCGGCCGAATCGGAACTGGACACCCGACCGCAGAAGGTACGCCTGGAAACCCTCCGGCGACGAATCGGGGGCGATCGCCTGCACCACGCCTTGGCCGCGCAGCCGCGTGGTCCGGGTCGGCACCGGAGTTTCGGGGTTGGCGGGAAAGGAAAAGTGAAGGCGCTGCCCCACCAGGTCCCCGAGGGGTTCCGGGGCGTGCACGATCCGGCCGAGCCCGGAAACACGGTCTTCGAGCGGGGAGGCGAAGATTCGGTCCACACGGAATTCGAGGCCGGCTTCCCGCGGGGGCAGCGCGTCCCATTCCGGCAGGTGGTTCTTGCGGTATTCGTAATAAGCCGCGCTCAGGAGGAAGGCGCTGCCGGCGAAGCAGAGGACCCAGGCCGGGCGCCACCCCGGGCGCCGGTGCACCAGGGCGGCGGCCGCCGCCGCCAGGGCGATGCCGCCGACCAGCCCGGGCAGGGAAAAGCCGGAAAAAACGTGCTCCGTCGCCGTGTACCCGGCTAGGAGCGGGAGCAGGAGGTACGCGATGGGACAGCGCTGGCTCTTGCGGTTCATCGGGAGGGCCACGAGGTTGGGTTTCAGGTCGGGTGGGCCGGGGGCGGAAAGGATGTCGCCACGGACCCGGCGAAATCGACCCGAGAGGTAAACGGAATTTCACCCGCGTGTCCAGCCTGGGCGGAGATTGCCGGTGCGGCCGGCTTGCCCGGGCCGAAAATACGGGGTGTCGCGACCGGCTGGATTGCGCTCGCCATGGTGTTCGGGGTCGCCTTGCATGGTCGTGTTATGCCGGAACTCGCGGAGGTGGAGTTTTTTCGAAAACAATGGGATGCCGGCCGGGTCGGTCGCATCCTGTCGGTCGCCCTTCATCCGGTGGCGCGGGTTTTCCGGGAGGAGCGGTCCGTGGAACCCTTGCAGCGGCATCTTCCCGGTAAACGGCTGCTCGGTTCCTCGGCGCGCGGCAAATGGATGCTGTTTCGATTCTCGGGCGGCAATTGGCTTGGGGTGCACCTGGGAATGACGGGCCGCATGACGGCGGAGCCGGCGAGCCTCGAGCCGGGCAAGGCAGACCACCTCGTGCTGTTTCAATCGCGGAGGGCACTGGTCTTTCGGGACACGCGGCAGTTTGGGTGTATCCGTTTCCACCGGGGACCGGAAGAACCCTCGTGGTGGCGCGAAATGCCACCGGACCTGCTTTCCCGGGAATTCACCCGGGAGGTCATGGCCGAATTTCTCCGGTGCCGCGGGCGCGCTCCGGTCAAGTCCGTGCTCTTGATGCAGGAGCGGTTTCCCGGGCTCGGCAATTGGATGGCGGACGAAATTCTGTGGCGATCCGGGATTCATCCGGCGGTGAAAGCGGGTTCGATTCGGGGAAAACGCCTGGACGCGCTTTTCCGGGAGATTCGGGCGGTGTGCCGGGGCGCCCTCGAGACGATCGGCGTCGATTACCGGGACCCTCCGGACGGGTGGCTTTTTCACCACCGCTGGCGCGACGGCGGCGTCTGCCCGGCTACCGGCGTTCCCCTGGAGCGGGAGTCGATAGGGGGGCGCACAACCTGCTGGTCGCCGGAGAAGCAGCGACGCTGAGGAACCGCGCTTATCGCACGACCTCCTCGGGGTGCAGTTCGTTGCCGGTGCGCCGTCCCCCGGCAAAAGCGGTGATGTTGTCGAGGGTGGTTGCGGCGATGGCCTGCAGCGCCTCTTCGGTCAGGAACGCCTGGTGGCCCGTGATGAGGACGTTGGGAAAGGTGAGAAGGCGCATGAACACATCGTCCTGAATAATCTCGTCCGAGAGGTTTTCAAAAAACAAGTCGCTCTCTTCCTCGTAGACGTCGAGCCCGAGGTGACCGATCCTTCCGTTCTTCAGGGCCCGAACGACAGCCGAGGTTTCGATCAGCGCCCCGCGGCTGGTGTTGATGAGCATGACGCCGTCTTTCATGCTGCTGACCGCATCGCCGTCGATCAGGTGGCGGGTTTCGGGGGTCAATGGACAGTGAAGGGTGATAATGTCGGAAGCGGACAGCAGTTCGGGCAGCGTCACGTAGCGGGCGCCGTGCTGTCGGCAGGTATCGTTGGGCGCGACGTCGTGGGCGAGAAGGCGGCATCCGAATCCGGCCAGGATTCCCGCCACGGCGGTTCCGATTTTGCCGGTACCGATGATGCCTACCGTCCGGTTGTGCAGTGTGAAGCCGACAAGGCCCTCCAGGGAGAAATTGCCTTCGCGCACGCGGTTGTAGGCGCGGTGAATTCTCCGGTTGAGGGCCATGATCAGCGCGACGGTGTGCTCGGCGACGCCGTGGGGAGAGTAGGCCGGAACCCGGGTCACGGTCATTCCCAGTTCGGCGGCGGCTTTCAGGTCGACGTGATTGAAACCGGCCGACCGCAGCGCGACCACCCGGGTGCCTCCATGGTACAGCCGTTTTAACACGGCGGCGTCCAGGATGTCGTTCACGAACGCCGCCACCGCGGGGTGCCCGTCCGCCAGGACTGCCGTGGCTTCCGTCAACCGGGTTTCAAAATAATTCAGTTCGTATCCCGCGTCCCGGTTGGCCGCGTCCAGGAAGCGCCGGTCGTACTTTTTCGAACTGAATACAGCGATCTTCATCTCCAACGGTCTAAGGTACATCGACGGTTTTCGTCGAACCGGAAGTTTCGGGATACGCCGGTAAAATCCATCCGCATGGTTTTCATCCGGCTTTTTAGGTGCTATGATGGGCCCATGCAGGTTTTTGCCGGCAGAACGGATGAAGAGAGCTTTCAGCAAACCCTTGACGCATTTTACAGTTGGCCCTGCACCTTCACCTTCAAGTTTATTGTCAACCGACGTGACTTCCCGGCGATCCTGGACTTGTTCGCCGACGACGCGGTTCGGACGCGTCATTCCGCCCGGGGCCGTTACATCGCGCTTACGGTGGAGCGGCAGGTCGGGTCGAGCGACGAGGTCGTCGACGTCTACCGGCAGGCTTGGGGAGCGGGCAGTGTGATGGCCCTCTGAGCTGTCGGAATTTTTACCAGTCCGGCGACGGATCGGGGGCCGGTGAGTAGCCGGGATTCGGGTACTCGCGGTCGGCAGGGTCCGTTTCGGGGGTTTTGCAGGCGGTGGCGGCAAGGACAAGGGCTGCCGAGAGCAGGCCGAGGACGGCGTGACGCAAAGCGGGAAAACGAGGGTTGGTTGAGTTCATCGGGTGGGTCGGATGTGGGCGTTCCGCCGCTCGGGGCGGCCTTGGGAATCATTGACGGAAAAGTCCGTCGTGGCAAGCCCGGGATCCGTCCGGCACCGCAGCCGCAACCGTCGGGGCGTATGGGTACGCCCCGACGGTTGCGGTACCCTCACCATTGCTGCTGCTGTTGCTGTTCCTGCTGAAGCGGCGCGGGCGCGGGCTGTTGATCGGCCGGACGCTGGGGCGACTCGTGCTGGTGCAGCCCGCCCGGGTCATGCGTTTCCGTCGTCTGGCACCCCGTTATCCCGAGCGACCCGGCCGCAAGGGCCAGGGGAAGGACCAGCAGGCCCAGGGTCCGGGCGGTCCGGTGGGCGTGAGAACGACAATTGGGTTCCGTGGATCCGGTGGATAAGTTCATGGTTGGGGTTTAGCAGCAGCCGTGCCAGTGCGGAACCCGGGCCGGGGGAACGGTGGGGGGGAAGCGGCCGAACGGGCTTCACGGGCGCGCCGCGGCGCGTTGAAGCAAGGGTTCCGACAGCGGCGTATCCGGCCTCGATTGACCGTCCCGCTGTGGCAAAGATGCACATGGTCCCTTTGAATACAGGGCGGGCGGGGTCTTTTTTCTCGAACCCGGGCGATTCCGGCGGTTGAATGGCGGGGTGAATGTGGTGATACTGGGATCGGGAAAGGGCAGCAACGCCCGCCGGCTGCTTGAAGCGGAGCGCGACGGTGGATTGGGACGCGCCCGGGTGACCGCGGTTTTCTGTGACCGTACGGAGGCGCCCATTCTTCAGCTCGGAAAAGACTTCGGCGTCGAAGCGCGCTTTCTCGACCCGGGGCCGTACCGGACGAAGCTCACCGGTGAATGGGAGGCCGCCTACATCGACTCGATCGAGGCGAAGCAACCCGGGCTGGTCGTGCTGGCGGGGTTTATGCGGGTCGTCAAGAAACCGTTTATCCGCGCTTTTCCGGGAAAGATCATCAATATTCATCCCAGTTTACTGCCCAGCTTCAAGGGCCTTAACGCCATTGGGCAGGCGTTTGATTACGGCGTGAGGATTACCGGCTGTACCGTGCACTATGTTACCGAAGACATTGACGGAGGCCCGATCATCGATCAGGAGGCCGTTCGTATCGAAGAAGGGGATACGCTGGAAGCCTTGGAAGCTCGGGTTCATGCCGCGGAGCATCGGCTGCTTCCCGGTGTGGTTGCCAGGTTGAGCGGGGAATAGTCGACGGGGTGCCGGCGGCATGGCCTTTCCGCCCTCCGGCTAAAAAGCGATCACAATACCGGCGGAATGAATGTCGAGACCGGGGTTGGGTTGGGCCATCCGGGCATTGGACATGTGCTGGATGCGGTAGCGCAGGCCAACGTCGGGGTTAATCATCCAGGTGGCCGTGGCGCTGGAGGTGATCTGGAGGCGCTGACCGAAGTCGACATCGTCGAATTGCCGCCCCGTCAGGTAGGTGGGGGCGATCCCGAGCGAGAGGTACACGGGGAACGGAGGCGGGGTCAGGGTGACGGCGGGTCCGAGTTGGAAAATCCCTTCGTTTTGTCCCCGGCCCCGCAGGACGCCGGCCGCGCCGTGCAGTTCGAGCCGCGTTTCCAGGCGGCGGTGCCGATCGGCCCAGCCCCACGGCGTGGCGACGGCGGTGAATAGCTCGTACTGACGAAAATCGTCCCGGCGCGGGATACTGCTGCCGACGCGGAAGCCGGCCTCATACGGATAAAAGGACGCCCGGGATGGGCCACCGGCGACCTCCGGGGCCGATGCGGGGAATGCCAGGGCAAGCAGCCAGGAAAACAGATGAATCCGGAAAAAGCAGAGGGTGGTGGACCGTTGCATGGATGAGGAAAGGGTCGGGTGGACCGCCGATGGCAACCCTCCGGAGAACCGTTCGGGCTAACGCTTGAGCAGGGGCTCGAGTTCCACCCAGATGTTCTCCGCGATGACGCGGTGGCCGCGTTCGTTGGGATGAATCAGGTCGTCCAGATTGTAGTCGGGATCGGCTGCCATTCCCTCGAGCAGGAAGGGGACGAGGGGAATCTCGAACGCGGCCGCCAGCTCGGGGTAGACGGCGGCAAAGGCCTCGCCGTAGTCGTCGCCCATGTTGGCGGGGGCTTTCATGCCGGCCAGCAGGAGTTTGGCGTCCGGGTAGCGGTCGCGCACCTTTTCCAGGATTTGACCCAGGTTCTTGCCGGTTTCAGCGGGATTCAACCCGCGCAGTGCGTCGTTTCCGCCCAGGGCGAGGACAAAAACGTCGACCTTCCGGCGCAGGATCCAGTCCACCCGCCGCAGGCCGCCGGCGGTTGTTTCTCCGCTGAGTCCGGCGTTCACCACCCGGTGGGGATACCCGTTCTCGCGCAGCATCCGTTCGATCACCGCCGGGTAGGCGTCGTCCGGGTTGACGTCGTATCCCGCGGTAAGACTGTCGCCGAAGAAGAGGACGGTGGGCCGCTCCCCATCGGCCTCCTCGCCCGCGATCGCCGCGTTCGCTGTCAGGAAAAGGACCGGGAGCGCAAGGGCGATCAGGCCGGCAAGATAATCCGAGAAATGTTTTTTGGTTCCCGCGAAAGTGGTGTAGGTTGATTCTTTGTCCATGATGGAAAACGCTAATGTACTTGAAATTCACCAATTGTCGAAGCGCTATCGCACCGGCTCGGGCGAATTGACCGTCCTGAAGGACGTCGATTTGGTGCTGGGCGCAGGGGAGGTCTGTGCGGTGGTGGGGCCCTCCGGCAGCGGGAAAACGACGTTGCTGGGACTCTGTGCGGGATTGGACCGGCCCAGCGACGGTACGGTCCGGCTTTGCGGCCAGGCGCTGGGGGAGCTGGACGAAGACGGTTGCGCCCGCCTCCGCAACCGGGAGGTGGGATTTGTTTTCCAGAATTTTCAACTCGTGCCGAGTTTGACCGCTTTGGAGAATGTCACCATACCGGCCGAGATGCAGGGGCGCCGGAACGGCGTGGCGCAGACCGCGCGTACGCTGCTGGAGCGGGTCGGCCTGGGCGACCGCCTCGATCACTATCCCGTTCAGCTCTCCGGGGGAGAGCAGCAGCGGGTGGCCCTGGCCCGGGCGTTTATAAACCGCCCCCGCGTGTTGTTTGCCGACGAACCGACCGGTAACCTGGACGATGAAACGAGTGAGCGGGTCATCGAGCTGATGTTCACGTTGAACCGCGAAACCGGAACCGCCGTCATGATCGTTACCCACGACCTGGAATTGGCCCGGCGCGGCGGGCGGGTCATACGGTTGCGGGGCGGGGTGGTGGCCGATGACACCCGGCTGACGGAGCAACGGGTGGCGGTGCACGAAGCGCCGGCCCCGCCGGGTC
>PXDC01000240.1 GCA_003565135.1 Verrucomicrobiota bacterium | reverse complement strand
TGGGGTTCGATTCGCGCCGCCTGATCCAGGAGGAAGGAAAAAACGGCGGTTCCGGCGTACACCCGTCGGTATATCAGGGTGTGATCGGCAAGGTCGGAACGGCCCCGCTCCCGGCAGAATATGATGACCGCCTTCAACAGGAACCAGACCAGAAGGAACGTCAGCACGGCCGCGGTGATTGCGATGGGCTGCGGGAGGGGTGTCGCCTGACCGTACACCAGCAGCGACAGGAGGATCAGCGGAAGCGCATAATTGCGCGCGGTGCGGAATTCCCGCGTGTATTGCCAAAGGGAATGGCCGCCGAGTGCGATCAACGCAAAACCGATAAAATCCGGTGCCAGGTCGAACCGGTCGATGCGAATATCGAGGAAGATGAGGATCAATCCCCAGAAGAGAAATGTGAATCCCCGTGCCATAATTTCCTATTATACCCTGATCGTTTTCCCTGCACCGGTGTTTTCCGGTTGCGCCGTCGTGAAACGAAGTTCCCTGGTACGGATGAGTTTGGATGGCACGGGACCCGGGCACGGGCGGGAGATCCCGGAGGCGGCGAATATTTCTTGCCTCAAGCGCGCACCGGCTTTGTCTGGAGTGATGCTCCGTCATTTTTCTTATCTCGTTCTGGTGTTCGGATTCCTCCTGTCCGTAATCCGCGCCGAAATCGTGCTGGAACAGGATTTCGACAACGGCGCCCTGTTGCTGGAAGCGTCCTACGTCGACGGTGACACCGTTTTCCTCGCGGGCCCCGACAACTACAACGCCGGCCGCTGGAAATGGATCTATTTTCGGGCCGAGGGTGTGCAGGACCGCGACCTGCGGTTTCGCATTGGTGACAATTACGCCACCGGTTCGAGTCGCCTTTCCAACCTGCGGATGGTATACCGGGAGGAGGGGAGCGAGTGGGCATTTTTTGATAACAACATTTTGGATACAGACTCCGGTCATTTCACCTTTTACAACGACGCCCCGTTTTCCTCCGATACCGTCCGGGTGGCGTTTTCCTTCCCCTATCCGGTGGAACGGGTCACCGCCCACATCGAATCGCTTCAGCACAGTCCCTGGGTCTTTTCCACCCCGAGCTCGGACGAGGATTTTATTATCGGCCTGAGCCCCGGGGGTATCGACGACCGGGGACGTACGATCGGGCCGCTTCCCCTGTACGGTTTTATGATCACGGACCCCGCGGCCGACGGTGAAAAGGAACGCATCGTCTTTTGCAGCGGCGTTCACGCCAACGAGGTGCTGGCCGGTTATGTGCTCGAAGGGCTGATCGAGTGGCTGGTGAGCGACGATCCCCGTGCGGCCGCCCTGCGGCGGGAGGTCGAGTTTTTTGTCTACCCCATGGTCAACCCGGACGGACGCTATGCCGGGTACAACCGCGGCAACATCCAGTGGCCGGATCGCGACACCAACCGTTTCTGGCGCGAAGATCTTTACGAGGACATGGGTGATATTCGGCAAATCGCCGAAGCGATGAAAGAGGACACGGGTTCCGAAGGAGTCACCTGGTTTTTCGATTTCCATTCATGGAGCAATACGTTGAACCACTTTGTGATCATGAATCCCCCCGCGCAGGAGACCGTCTTTTGGCGCGAACTCAAGCGGCTCGAACCCGATATGGGGGAAAGCGTCGGCGATACCTCCCTCTGGATGAGCCGCCGTTTCGCCACCGAACGCCTCAACGCCGAGTACGGTTTGATTCCGGAAACCATGTTCCGCCCCGGTGAATATCCGGAACGTTACCTCCGCATGGGGGAGAATTTCGGGATCGCCCTTTTTCACGAGGTGAATCCTCCCGGCTTCAAAGACCCCGAGGCCAACACGCTCGTGCTGGTCCGGGAGGGCGACGAACGCGAGGCGGACGTTCGTCGGTTCGGCGCCTGGCTGGAGAATGTCCGGCCCGGGGCGCTGGGGATCGATTACTCCGCCGATATGAGGGTTGACGTGCTCGACAGCGCCGGTTCGCTCGATGCCGATCAGGTGGCGTTGCTCGAACAGTATGATCTGGTCATCGTTCCCCCGTACGGGACCGGACCCGCGGCCGATTTCGCCTCCACCGCCTGGAACCAGGTAAAGACGCCGATTCTCAACATGAATGCCGGCGTCGCTGCGTCCGGCAATTGGAACTGGTTCGATGTTGCGGGTGCGCTCGACGGATATTCACGGGATTTGACCGTGAGAGAGCTGGTCCACCCGGTTTTTGAAAACATCGATACCGCGAACGGCTCCGTCCGTATGTACGAGAGTTCGGATACGCCCGGTCCGATCATATCCACGGATGAATCGACCGGCAACGGACGCGTTGTCGGATGGACCGATCATGAAACCGACGGGGTCAATCACCGCCATCCGTGGCTGGTCGTATGGAGCGCCCATGGCGATCCATTTTACGAGGGTGGATCCGACACACCGGCCGGTACCCGGACCTTTTTTTCCGGAACGGATCACTCCTTCCCCGATGCCTACACCGAAGATGGGCGCCGCCTGCTGGTCAATACGGTTTTCTACACCCTGAGAACGCGTATCCTCATGCTGGTTGCGCCGGGACATTCCGCCGAAGCGGATGTCCGGGCAAAGGGGGGGTGGCTTCTCGAGCAGCGGCCGGGAGAATACGCCATCGATTTTTCCGCCGACGTGCAACCCGACGTGCTGGACAGTCCGGAATTCCTGAGCGCGGATCAAAGGGAGGTGCTCGACCGCTACGACCTCATCCTCATGCCGCGCTTCGGCGTCGGTTCGGCCGGCAATTTCGGCACCCGGGACTGGAACGACGTCGGCGCGCCGATTCTTTGCATGAATCCGTTTATTATGGCGGATACCCGGTGGGGCTGGCTTCCGCCCGACACGCCGTCCCCGAATTCCCCGGGAATTCGTGATACGGTCGTGGTGCGCGCTGACAGTCCCTTGTTCCAGGGGGTCGACATTGTCGACGGGAGGGTTTCCGTTTTTCGCAATTCGATGAACGTCAAACAGGTCGAGATCGAGAGCTCCGACTTGACCGGTGAGACCCTGGGTTGGACGGATCGCGAGGCGGACGGCGCCAATCTCCGGTTTCCCTGGATCATGAAATGGAGCGGCGGGGAGGATGCCTATCCCCCCGCCGGGGAAGCCGCACCCGGCGGTCGGCGCATGCTGTTCCTCGGTCCGATCGACAACGCTCCGGGAAATTTTTCCGAGAGCGGTTTGCGGATTCTCCTCAATGCCATCGAACACATGAGCCGGCCGCCCCTCCGGTCGTCCGGCTTGGACGGATTCCAGGGATGGCGGCACCACCACTTTACCCCGGCGGAACTGGCCGACCTCAACATCAGCGGACCGATGGGTTCGGCCGCCGGCGACGATACCCTGAACCTCGTCAACTACACCCTCGGGCTCACTCCCCGGGACTCCTCCCGGTACCTCCTTTCACGGGCCAGTGTCGGCGTTTTTTCGGACGATGACGATGACGAGGAGTCTTTCCTGACCCTGACCCTTCGCCGCCGCACCGATGTCCATGATGTCTCGGTCCGGGTCGAAGTCTCCCGGGATTTATTGCAATGGGCGGACGAAGCGGTTCGCGTCCAAGAAACGCCCGTGGACGAAAACCTGACCGAATTTATCTACCGCGCCCCGGGATCGACCGACGAACACCCGAAAAGTTTCCTTCGCGTCCGGTTCGAACCCGATTGGTGATAGGTCCCGGGCCCTCACGCTCCGGAGATCCGGGGCATGTACGGGGGCGCTTTGGCCATCTCTGCCTGCAGGAACCCGAGCAGGAGCTTTTCCTTGATCAGCCGATAATCCGGATCGCTCCAGCGATTGTGGAGCTCGTTCGGGTCCTTCTCCAGGTCGAACAGTTCACCGTATTCATGGTTATAGTACACTGTGAGTTTGTACCGCTGGTCCACGTAGGTGCGCAAATGGATGGTGGTGGGTTCGTGCCGGTTTTCCACGATGACATGGGAACGGACGGACTCCGCCTCACCCTGCAGCACCGGTAACTGGCTCACTCCCGACATGCGTTCGGGAACGGGCTGGCCGGCCCACTCCAGCAAAGTGGGAGCCAGGTCGACCAGGGTCACCAGCGCACTGGATTCCGTTCCCGGATTAGAGCCGCCCGGCACCCGTGCCAGTAAGGGGACCCGGATCAGGTCCTCGTAGTGAAAAGGTCCTTTCGCCACCAGCCCGTGCTGGCCGTAGAAGTGGCCGTGGTCGGACGTAAAAACAACCAGGGTGTCGGCCGCCAGGCCCGCATCCTCCAGGTGATCGAGGATGCGACCGATGTAGTGATCCATCATGCTGATCATGCCGTAATAAGCGGCCAGGGCTTTGCGCGCGGTGGCCTCGTCCTCGTGCCCGGGATAGCAGGTGGCGTTTTCATAGCGATGGCTGTGCATGCCGTGTATTCCCTGGCCCGATTCCCTCCAGGCGGAAAGATCCGGGTTACGCTCCTGGGTCATGGCGTAGTGTGGCGGATTGTTTTCCAATTCCTGCGGCAGGGGTTTCTCCGGGAGGACCATTGTCTCCGGATCGTACATCGAAGCCCACGGCTCCGGTACCAGGTAGGGAGGATGCGGATCGGGAAAACTTGCCCAGAGAAAAAACGGGACGTCCTCGTCCCGGTAACCGTTGAGTGCCGCCGTCACGCGTTCCGTAATCCAGGTGTTGTAATGGTACTTTTCCGGCAGATTCCAGGTATGGAACTGCGGATCGGCCGTGCCCGCCGGTTTCCGGAAACACCGGCGCCAGTCTTTGAACCCGCGCTCTTCCATCCAGATGGCGTAGTGCTGACCGACCAGTTGCTCGTCGGCGTGATTCCGGAGCAGTTCGACGTGTTCGAAGCCGTAGAACGGGCCTTCGTAGGTCCGCCAGAAATCGAGGTCCTGCAGCAGGGGAATTGATTCCAGGGACGGGTGGTCTTTCGTGCTCGCGAGGGGCTGGAAGTGCGCCTTCCCGATAAGGGCCGTGCGGTAGCCGGCGCCCCGGAGAGCGTCGCCCAGGGTGGGTACGGATTCATCCAACTTGGTCCCCAGACTCCACGCCCCGTGTTGACTGGGGTAAAGCCCCGTGATCATGGATGCCCGGCTCGGCGTACAGGTCGGGTTCGGGCAGTAGGCGCGATTGAACAACGTGCCTTCCTCCGCCAGGCGGTCGAGATTCGGCGTTTTTACCGCCGGGTTCCTGCGCCCCAGCGCCAGGGCGTGTTGCTGGTCGCTCGTGATGAGCAGGATGTTGGGGTTACGTGTGGTCACGGTGAATCCATTTTTCTGCGACAATGCCGACATTCAAGCCAAAACAAATCACACCCGAGCGGCTGACCGCCGGCGGGGTCGATATTCGTATGCGGTAAGGGGACCGGTTCCCCCGGAATGAAGTTATTGCCCATCAGCTGTATGCCGGAATGGCTCAGGTCCCGAAAAAGCCCGCCTCGGGCATCTCCGGAACATTCCCGCCTTTGGGTGTTTTTTTGGTATTTAGACCTTGAAAGCCCTTCTTTTCATCGTATTTCTTTCAGGAGTTTGCATTAATGAATCGAGCGACCCCTTCCTGGACATTCTGGCGCTTCCCCGTGATCGTGGCGGGGGCCTACCTTGTGAGCGGTATTGTGTGGATCCTGACCACCGACTGGCTGGTGGAATGGATTGCCCCGACTCCGGAAGCGCTCGTGTTCAAGCAAACGTACAAGGGCCTGGGGTTTGTGCTCGTCACCGGACTCCTTTTGTTTCTCCTGCTTTGGTATGAGTCCAGGCGACGGGTCGAGCGGGAGGCGCTGATCAACCTTCAGGCCACCCTGCTGGACAATGCAAAGGTGGCGGTAATCGTGCGGCGATGGGACGGCAACGTCATTTCCATCAACAAGGGGGCCGAAGAGCTCTACGGATGGCCCGCCGACGAAGTCGTGGGGAAAGATTTCCGCGAACTCGTTTACGGCGGTGGATTCAGCAGCCAGACCGCCGAGGTCGAGTCGGCGCTTTTGCAGCACGGCTCATGGCAGGGCGAACGCCGGCACCGAACCCGGGGCGGGAAAGAGATCGTCGTGGCCAGCAATGTCACCCTCCTGCGCGATTCCCGTGGCGAACCGGAAACCGTCCTCTGCATCAATGCCGACGTAACCGAACGGAAATTCCTCGAACAACAGCTGCGGAACGCGCAGAAACTGGAATCGGTCGGGGCATTGACGGCGGGAATCTCGCACGACTTTAACAATATTCTGGCCGTTGTTGACGGCTATGCCGATGTCCTCCTGAGCACCATGGGCGATCGGGAAACCGATCGCCGGGCCATTGTGGAAGCCATTCGCGGGAGCGCCGCCAAAGGACGAAGCCTTGTCCGGCGGCTGACCATGTTCCTCAAAAAGGAGGGGGGAACCCTGTCGGTGCTGAGCCTGGCGACCCAGGTTCGCGAAATCGTGCCGATGCTCCGTGATACGTTTCCTTCCTCGATCACGATCAAAACCGAGTTCGAGGAGGATCTTCCCATGATGCGGGGAGACTCCCTGCAACTGCAGCAGGTCGTCCTGAACCTGGGAACCAATGCCCGCGATGCCATCATTAACGGCGGTACTATCACGTTCCGGGTTCGGAAAGCGGACCGGAGTGAAGTCAATGTCCGAAATGCCGACAGCTTCATTTGCCTCGAAGTAAACGACACCGGCGAAGGAATTCCCGACGACGTGCGGGAAAACCTGTTCGACCCCTTCGTCACCACGAAGGCGAAAGGACAGGGAACCGGGATCGGTTTGTGGGTGGTCGAGGGGGTGGTGCGAAGCCACCGGGGATGGATTGAGGTGGATTCCCACAAGGGTAGGGGCACGTCGTTTTTAATCTATTTTCCCGCCGCGGACGGGGGGCGGGAAAGCGAATCCGAAGAATCCGTTGCCGGCGGCAAGCGACACCCATCGAAGCCCGTCCTCGCCATCGAGCCACACCCGGCCGGTGCCGGGTCGGCCGCGACGTTTCTTCGGCAGCACGGCTACGAAGTCGTCCCGGTTCCCCGGGTCGAGGAAGGCCTCAAGCTTTACGAGGGTGATACCGAAGGTTTTGTCGCGATCGTACTCGACCTCGACAAGCCGGAAAACAATGGGCCTGCAGCCGTGGCGCGTTTCCGGGAGATCAGCCCCGATGTTCCCATTCTGGTGATTGCCGGGACGCGCCTACGCCAGCAGGAAGACGAGTTTTTGCGCCGCGGAGCCGACGATTGCCTGTCAAAACCCTACGGCCCCATGGAACTGCTGCGGGCCATGGAGGGAATCCTGGTCTCCGCCGGACGAAAACTCCCGTAGGAGCGTTCCGCGAAATGTCCCCGGGTCCGGTCTTCATCCTCCGGCCTTCGGAAATACCCGAAAATTCCCGGTCCCGGGACATGGATAGCCGTCCGCTCCCTCCGGTCTTGCAAACCGGTTCCGGATCTGTTTTTCAATGAGACCATCTTCTTTGCGGCAGTAGCTCAACCGGACAGAGCAGCGGTTTTCTAAACCGCTGGTTGGGGGTTCAAGTCCCTCCTGCCGCGCCCCCTAAAATAGCCGTTTTCCCGCATAATGAAGCGGGTTTCCGGGCTATAGGCTAAAAATCCCCTTGTGACACGTTATGCCGGGAAATGCCTCAAATATCCGTCACAAATCGTCACGAATCCGTCACAGCCTTTCCCGGGTGTCCCGGTTCCGGCTTCGGCGGTCCCTTGAACCGGCGGCCAAACTGTGACGGATTCGAACCGTCACGGCGCCCCCCCCGGCAACCGTCACAAACCGTCACGCCCCGGGTACCCTCCGCCTGGAAGTGATCGCGGCAGACTTCCACCCTTCCCATTTCGGCCAGGGTGGATCCCGGCTTAGGCTCCGGGTGTCGCCACGAAATGCCGCGAAGTGTCTTTACACCCGCAAAAGTCCCGGTTACCGTTCCATCATGCGAGAAATCACCTTAACCGTGAGCACTGATCCGGAAAGCGGCTGGCTGGTTGCCTCATGGGACGATCCGGTTCACGGCGGGGGAATCACCACCCAGGCCGATTCCCTCGATCAGCTTCAGAGGGAAATCGTCGATGCCGTCCGGTGCTATTTCGATGAAGGGGAGTTACCCGAACGCGCCCGTCTCCACTTCCAAGATGACCCCTCCCTGTCCGTTCTCGAACCGGCGTGAAGCTGCCCCGTGACATTTCCGGCAAGAATGCCGTGAAAGCGTTGCGGCGTGCCGGTTTCGAAGGTAAACCGAAAACCGGCGGCAGTCACGTTCGGCTCTCCAAAGGTTCCCGTCGGGTCGTCGTTCCAATGCATGGCAGCATTAAACCCGGGACGTTGGCGAACATCCTTCGCCAAGCAGGGTTGACCCCGGAGGAATTCGACAAATTGCTTTAATCCCCGGCCACCGGGTGTCCATAGTCCCGAAACGCCCCTCAGCGCATTCTACGGCTCCCGGGAGACCTTCCCGCCTTCCAGCTTGACCTTGTTCGCTTGGACCAAGTCGAAGATCTCCCGAACAGTCGGCGGCGGGAGTCCCGGACCGATCCCGAGTGCTTCCTCGGTCGCCTCGATCACGTCGCGGCGTTCATGTTCGGTGAGCGAATGCCACCAGGTCGAAGCCATGTCTTGCCGGGTCATGGCCTCGGCTTTGGGTAAACCCGTTCCCCCCGCTCCTTCCGCAGCCGCAGCTCCTCGAAGTGCGCCTCGTCCTCGTCGCGAACCGGCCGGTCGCTCCGGATCAAATGATCGTGACCGTTTTGGAGAACGCTTTCCCGCAACGCGACGGCCGAGGAGCGGGTATTTCCACAAACCTTTTGCCAATAATTCACGTACCAACTTTGGTCCGGCTCAATTCGGAACCGAGCTCGTTTGATAATATCGACCGCCCGCGCCCGTAGAGAATCGCTGTTTGTTGTCCGCGCAATCCGCTCGGCGAGCTCCAGCGGACGGTTCAACGGGAAGCCCTTCCGACGCCAAAGCCGCACAGTTTGCGGCGTTACGTCGAATTGACGGGACAGGTCGTCGATCAGCTTGTTGGCGGTCCGTGGCATGCCTCCAGTATACGGATACGGCGCCATTTGAAAAGGAAAACGAAAACGATAGCCTTGTGGGAAAAATTTCGCGTTTTGCTCGGTAGTGGCCTAACCCGTGAAGGGGGGTGCCGTTAAGAAGACTTCCTGTGGGGGGTGCCCCCTCCGTATGTTCTTGCTATGAAATTGAAACATGGATACGATTCCCGCAGTTCTAACTTAACCAAGGTCATACTGTGGGATTATATCAAAAGACAAAGCAGCAAGAGGAGCGCTTAGCCGCGCTCGAATCGAATATCAAAAATGCCGGCCTCGACGTAGAGGAAATCGTCAAGGCAGACCCCGACGCGTTGAAGGAACGTCTTGCGGCGGCCAGGCCATTGACGGCAACCGCCACCCAGCCGGCAACCGCCACGAAAACCGAAACCAAACCGTCGGCCACGGCCACCCCCAGGCGGAGCATTTTGAATACGGCCAAGCCGAAAGGCCGCTACAGCTGCACCACGGTTGACGGCTCCGGAACCGAGTCGCGCAAAAGCTGGAGTCCGAAGGAAAAGCCGGCGAACAGGTTCTCCCTCGTCCCGGCGTAAAAAAGCGGCCCCGCGCGCGCTGCACGGAACCGCTCCATGGGTTATCCCATCCCGCGACGCCCCGTCGACGGGCAGAAAAACCTGTGACAATCGTCGCCGAATAGACGGCAACGGTCAAGTTGTATCCGTCTTTCCCTGACGTTTTTTCGCGGTCGGCTTCAACTCCAGGACGCCCGGCAAAAGCGAAGACGGCCTCCCACCCTCGGAGCCCCGAGACACGCGTTCGGCGCGCTCTAGGAGCAGTTGCGCGCGCTGCCGTAAAGTCGGAACAAGTCCCGTTTGAGGACGTGAAGCATTCCATTTTTCAAACAGCTCTCGCTCCTGCTCTTCGGCCGCCTTGATCGCCTCGGTGTAAACTTCCGCCGCCCGTTCGAGAATCGCGCCAAGCAATTTCGCCGACTCCTCGCTCAGCTTGCGTCTCTCACGCTTGAGCGCATGACGCTGGGTACGAAACCGCGCGTTGACCTCTTCCCTGGTTTCCGCCCTGTCGAGCTTGCCCGCGCCGAAAGCGTCACGTTGATCCATATAGAATCGCTTCGACTCGTCGGGCGAGTATTTGCTGATTTGCTCGCTCAGATCTTGATATTGCTGATCCAACTTCCGCACCTCCTTTTGCTCTTCGGCCGTTATGCTAAATGAGCTCATAAAGGGCTCGGCAAGCAGTTCGCGGTTCCGGTCGGCCTCGGCCAGGATTTCGGGTTGATCCCGGTCGGACCAGTTATCGTGCGGTGCAATTTTCTGCGGTTCGTCTTCTGCTATTTGTGTCCTCATATCGTTCACTTTGTTGTGTTATAGGTTGTCGGTTATCGGTTGTCTCCCCGCCTCTTCGGCGACGAAATGTCATTGGTTGCAGGATACGCTAGGAGCCCGCGCTTGACGCCCCAGGCCACAAGGCGACGTGCATCCTCGCTAAAAAATGCCGTCCGCAATGCTCGTCGACATTCGAGTTGAGCGCCCGCGTTCCCGCTCACTGTCTCGTCTTAGGTTTGCGGCCGAGGTGAGCGCCGAGGTGTTCCGTTTGGTCCGGTTTTCATGGTCTATCCCTCCCGTCGGCTTGAATTTCCTCCGGCGTCCAGTCCGGAACC
>PXDC01000226.1 GCA_003565135.1 Verrucomicrobiota bacterium | reverse complement strand
GTTCGGTATTGGCTACGACTACATATTGGCATTCATAGTAGCCACCAAACCCATAGTATTCTGCGCCAAACACTTTCATAATTTATCCTTTCACTCGTCTTCACCGAAGATTCTATCCCATTCTTTGGGAGTGATACCAGTCTTGATGAATTCTCGCTGACGGTAATCCAGATCAGGGAACGCGTTCTGCAAAAGAATGTCACCATACTGATAGGCATCAAGCTGTTCCTGCGTAACAGGAAGTTCCATGCTGTTGGTGGTTCCACTGATCATGCTAGTGCGGGTAACGATCATGTCTGTTCTCCGTTAAGGTTGTGTTTCGATGATTAGTATTATACAGAATTTTTAAAGAATGTCAAGCTTATTCTTTCATGAATTCAGAGTGAGCCTTGCGAATGGTCTTGACGATCATTTCCACATCTTCAAGGTTCAGAATAACGGCTTGTCTGTACAGTTCATCCTCAACCAATACTGAACCGTTATTACTGTCAAATTCGATATGGGTTTCAGCGTTGTTATCCCTGAAAACGGTCTGTTTATTCAATCCGGTCTTTCGTCTGGCTTCCATACGTTCCCATGCTTGTGCTTGCTCGTAATCGTGCAAATGTGCGTCATCACCCCAACTCATAGTATATCCTCCAAGTTATCTTCGTAAGCTTTGTGAATGTCATGCTCCAAGACTTCGTAGTATACCTTATTTTCGTATGCTCGTGTCAAGAGGGCAACAACTGCTTGATCGAAGGTGGCATACACTCCTACTTCAGAGATATCGTCATCTTCACCCCATATCTGACTATACGAGTGATACGTTTCATATACTACGTATCCATCAGACAGTGTCGTACCCCGCAGAGACTTGTTGGAGAATACCTCAGTCTCAAACGCGATAGACATACCGCAAACTGGAAGTTCAAGTAAATCGTCGCTTTCTTCCAGTTCTACTTGTCCCAAACCATACTTCTCTGTGAAGTGCTTGAGTCGGTTGATTTGATCTTCGCTAAAATGATTCATGATTCCACCGTAGGCTTTTCAAGGGTCTTGTCACCAGTCAGACGATTCCAATACCATGCGGAATAAGCATCGAACAGTTCAGTCAGTTCTTCGGACTGTGCTGCGATTCCTTTCAGGCGTTTGATATTAGCTTCACCGCTCCGGTAAACCCTAAAGTCATCGGAGTAGGAATACGTCCAATCGTGACGCTCTAGTTCATTGTAAAATTCTTCACGCGTCATATTTTTCTCCCGTTAGACCGCGCAACATGCCGCCAGTCCGAAAACAGACACCACGCAGATAACCATCAGAAAAACCAGACCACGCCCTGCTTTGGCGGAACGTGCTTCAGAAATTGCTTCTTGAATCTTGTTGTCCATTTGTATTCTCCAATTGATGAGACTATTCTAGCAAAGGTATAAACAATTGTCAAGTATTAAGGTTTTTATACCTTAACCAATTTGTAAGTTTTTCCGTCAATGACAACACATTTCTGGTCTGGCTGGCAAGCGGTTCTCGCTTTCCATTCAGATTCTGTCAGTTCTTCACCTTTCAGATAAAAACGCTCAGTCCGAAGTTGACCATTTTCATACCATGAACGTTCGGCAGGGCCGTGTTCGTTGTGCGATTTGCCATTAAGAAAAAAACGCTCAAACCAAGGCCGACCATTTTCATACCAAAAACGGATGGCAGGACCATGTTCGTTGTGCAGTTGGTCATTAAGAAAAAAACTCTCAAACTGAAGTTGACCATTTACATCGGTCACTTGCTCACATTTTAGAGTTACGGTTTTCATATTTTCACCAATTTGTAGGGTTGTCCGTCAATGATAACACATTTCTGGTCTGGCTGGCAAGCGGTTCTCGCTTTCCATTCAGATTCTGTCAGTTTTTCACCTTTCAGATAAAAACTCTCAGACAAAAGCTGACCATTTTCATACCATGAACGGATGGCAGGACCATGTTCGTTGTGCAGTTGGTCATTCAGAAAAAAACGCTCAGTCTGAAGCTGACCATTTTCATACCAAAAACAGATGGCAGGACCATGTTCGTTGTGCAGTTGGTCATTAAGAAAAAAATTCTCAATCCGAAGTTGGCCATTTTCATCGGTCACTTGCTCACATTTTAGGGTTACGATTTTCATATTTTCACCAATTTGTAGGGTTGTCCGTCAATGATAACACAGTTGAATACGATTGTCAAATTTTCTCTCCTGCTTTTAGCTCTTCGACGATCTGTACAGTCAGATTATACTCATTCCGTCTAGCTAACGTGTTTTGATGTAATCTGTCGGAACGGGGGCTACGCTCAAGCATCAAGATCGTTAAAGCTCTACATTCCAAAGAATCGGAATAATTAGCTTCAATTTCTGCTTGATACTTCAGTCTGGCAATTCGCCATATCTTGTACCATTGCTCACGAGTGGCATTATAATGGCCTAACCACGGCTTTCTGCGGAGTCTCCAACCACGAGTTTGCCACCGCTCTTTGGGAGCTTTAAGTGCGTCCAAGTATGTTTTCATGAGTTAATTATACAATAGGTTGTGAGAGTTGTCAAGAGTTTTATAAAAGAAAAAGGGGCCATAGATAGTGCCCCTTTTCCATGCATGAGCATCAATACGCACCTCTCATGCCCGGTTAACCATTTCCGCAGGTTCACGGACACTGGCTTGCCTATTTATATCCCGTCTGTATCCAGTCAGCCAGAACTGGTACTCTAAAGCCACCGTATGAATGTCTGTAGCGCTCCATCCATTCTCATGCTTCGGGCCATCCTATCACGGCTCCATGAAAATTCTCTCCACGTTGTACACCGCTTTGAAGGACTCTCCGGTAGATTTCTATGGGTTTCCCCTCCGCCTACCTAAAGAGCTTTTCACATCCTTTACTCTTAGTTTCATTTTTTACTTATGGTAGAGTTGGTCAGCCTTCAATCTAGCTCCGGTTTCCCGGCTACTGTCGTATCTCCGACCCTACTCCCCAATCCTGCGGCTATGCTAACCGGAAGGCTCTAAGGGTTTCGCTCTACCACGCTACCTATTATACCTATTTATTTCGCTTTGTCAACCTTCTCCGAACTCTTTTTTCAACTTTTCATATTGTCTTTTGCGTTCTTGTTCCGCTTGCTTTTCTCGACGGATGCGAGTATTCATTTCTTCATCAGTTTCTGGAGTATTATATGATACCACCGCAGCCGCGCTAGGGCCAGGGACATAGGGGTCGCATCGCAATTCAAAGTCTAGTCTTGCATCTTCCCCATACTCATCAATTAGCTCATCGACGACAGTTCTGACCTTTTTCAGTGATAAATAACTGAATCTGCCAGTGACATCTTTCTCGCGTCGGATTGTTCTTCTTTCTTCGCCCATGTCAGTTTACCTTTTTTTAGTTGATAGTGTTTTAAAACTCCAATCGTCAAACCCTTTGGCATCACGCATATCCTTGTCAGAGATTTGCACCGTTGCATTCTCGGGCCATCCCAACACACCAGAGAGGAACATTGCAATCTCCTGATACGCGGCGAAAGGGTCGAACATCTTGTAGAACTGAAGTGTAGCAAGTTCTGGGTTAACTGTCAACTCTTTTTCGCGACCATACATGCTATACTTATCGCGCAATTCAACCATGAATACCGGACAGTTTAGAATCCTAAATGGTTCCACTGGATCAGCAAAAGGAGTGACAGAACATTCTCCAAGAAGGTCAAACACACCCCTGTTAGAATCAATCTCATGGACTTCAGAGAAGTATTTTACTGCTGACGACGCATCATACAAGTAGATGATTGTGGTGGGGTGCCCCCAACTGCCACCGTGATACTCTCTCAGAGTCAGGTAATACTTACCACAAAACCCGATCAGGTACAGGTACCCATCGGTGGTCATAAACTTGGCGTTTCGCACCCCTCGACGCGGGTTGATGTGCATCAGGAATGAGTCTGAGAATAGCGGCAACTCTTCAGGCATCGCAAAAGCAGAAGCACTATCCCTGCCGTAGTAATGACTACTAACCGGCATAATTCGCAAGCTGCGGCGAACGCGGTGATAGATCAGGTGTGGGTCATAGCCCACGCTCTGAACACCATCATAGTAGTCATGAAACTTGGATATGATTCTCATGTTATGTTTCGCAATTAAAAAATAATTCGTGTGTATCTACCCAAATGATACCATTACTTACATCATATTGCAAGCGTTTTAATGTTCCTACCATTACACCGTTTAACTCAATCTTGACGTCGAATTGAAACCTATCTCGAAATGTCCCATCTTGACTGCAATCAGTTGGACGGTTAGTTGTTATCCTTACCACTCCATCAGATAGGTCGTACTCGAAGGTTTCAATAAAATCTATCCATCCAAAGCATACCGGTGAGCTTTCGCAGTCTTGATCAAAGTCGTAATCGAGTACCACTAACAATTCGGCATGGCTAGGAATTGTGGTAGCTAACACCAGTAGAATTGATGCAACAATCACCCGCATTATTCGATCTCCGTCTTGGGCCTACGTCCCCGCTTGCCATTGTTTTTCAGGCCGAGTTCTTTTCGAGCCTTGTAAAAGTACATGGTAGCGGTTCCTTCGTTTGTGTCAAGTTCTTTCAACGCACGAGCCACGATTTCGTCACGAGTCGCATCAGGGGACTGTGCAACCATTGATTTGATACGAGGGAATAGCTCAGGGTTCCGAGTCCGCTTGCCGCCCTTACGGACGCTCTCAGAGCCTTGTTCACCTTCTTCCTGTTCCAGTTCTTCCTCTCGAATGTTGAAGGTTCCCAATGAGGTAGCCAGACCGTTAGCGCGTTCACGCGCATTCTGGATGACCTCATCAGTCAGATGATCTAAGCCCTGTTGCACAGCATCAACAAAAGCGTATCGAATCAACATGCTATTGACACGATCATTGACAGACATGACTGTGGTATCGTCCCACATGTTAGTGAACAAGTTTTTCAATTTTCCTGTTGATGACTCACCTAGTTCTTGAGCCAACCGAACAGCGCTGTTATTCTCATATCCGAATGCTGCAAGTTCTTGTGCAATGGTATTCATTTGTTTCCTCCAGTTGATGAAACTATTCTACCACGGTTTTTTATAATTTGTCAACATTCATTATGTTTATTTTTCGAGTGCCTGACACGATGACGTTGTTATGTGTCACCGTATCATCAATCAAGGTGATTTCACCTTCGGGGAATTCGTGGATAGCGTTGCGTAGCCAGAACAGTATCGTTTCTTTGTTACAAAAATCGAATATATCTTGCCTACTCAATTTCAATCCGGTATTCTTCATGACCAATAATGCCCAATCGTCCATAGACAAAATCAGGTCTTGGCGGAAAGTGATTCTCATTTGTTCTTCCAGCCACGGTTGAATCTCTTGTTGAAACTCTTTCTTATCGGCATCATTCCAGACTGCCCAAGACATGATACCAAATCGCGGCATCGCCAAGGGAGGATTTGCGAAACGTCTGCCTAACATTTGCCGAGATTCTTTCAGCTTAAACTGAATGAATTTTTCGATGAGTTTGACCTTGTTCACCAATAGTGCTCGATCTGACCATGATTCGATCAGGGTTTCTTCGAGGTCAAATAAAATTGTCCATTGTTTTTGTTCCATGCTAGTAGTATACTGATAAAAAATGATTTGTCAACCCCTTGACATGAGAAATATTATATGGTAAAGATCACCATAGTAATTTTTTTTAACAACCGAAAATCTCACCAATGGTAATTACTGCGACAAAATCAATAATGAAAGTTCCGAAGTACAAAAGGTCAGGGCGGAAGGTTTCATTTTTTGATCTTGAATGAGCGATTGCCAGAATGAGCGTGAGCATTAACGTGTCTCCAGTTGGTGAGTTACAATCAGACGACCAAGGCACTGTTCGATCCACCCTTGTCGCTCTCTTAGTCTGGTAGTATCATACCGCACATCAATCACTACGTCAACCCCACCGTCACGAGTTGGTAAGACACGACCACGGCTAGGAATACCGTTGATGCTGGCACTGAATGAATAATATGGCAACCCCTCCAACGTCATAGACTGGAAGTGTTCAAGCGGAAATTCAGGCATGGTCAAGACTTCCTGAATCACTCTCCAAGCATCACGCAGTTGTTCAGCATTTAGGGATTCAAAATAGCTCCTACCTTCAGTCAAGGCTCGGCTTAGTTCTGCCATGAGTTGTATTCGCCCCTTGTTCATTAGTTGGTTACGAAAAATTTGTGGTCATCAATCTGCATGGCTAGTTGGTATCCCCAATTAGGGTTAACATCGTAGCGGTGAAAGTGAGTGACTCCATAAAACTCATTATACACATCTTCGAGCATTACTGCAACAGCAATTTGTCTAGCTTTTTTCCATGCTGCAAGCTCAATCGGATCATCCCTATTGATTCGCACATTCTCCGCAGTCCACGAAAATTGTACCGGCTCGAAAACAACCTCACAAATTGTATCAGGGTAGGAAACGTGCATAAGCCTGTTCATAGTTACAAAGGCTACCGCATACTGCCCTTCTTCGCTCTGGTTCCTAGCTTCAAAAAAGATATTCTGCGCCAGACAGAGCATTTCAGTTTCATCCACATCCATATCATCACCGGGAAACAGTGAGACAGGATTCAGGTCGATATACACACCACGCGTAGGAACTTCCATATCAGAAAACAAATACTGGTAGCCTATCACGTTGATGAAGATGCCGAACAAAATGATGCCGACAATTGATTGGATTCTTTGAAACATCATATTCCTCCAGTTGAATATTTATTATATGCTGGAAATACTGATATGTAAAGAGCTTTTTTAAAAGAATTGTGCTACCTTGTCATGAACGTGCTTCGGAAAATCGAATATGGAAACAGAGTAGTCAGAGATACAATCCACCCCATTACCGGGAATGTAAGAAATCCAACCGCATTCACCTTCACCGCGAATGAAGAAAATATAAATATAGTCATCAATGCCAGAAATCATCGTGAGAGTTTCTTCAATAGTGCTGACCTCGACTTCTTCTTCACTATCGGCAAAGGTGTCTAGTTCCCACCCTGCATTCAACAGTTCTTGGATGGTAGCTCGCAGCATAACCTGTTCCGCTGCACACATGTCGATTTCGGTGTCAAATGATAGTAGCATGTTATTTCCTATTTGTTTTTCGTGATTTTCGAGCCATTTTATTCCTGACTCGGTTTTTTGCCTTTTTCTTGGCAGTTTCTTTTGTATGAGTAGGCGGTTTCCATGAATACCTTTCAGGCATATCAAAGGAACTCATGGCAGCTAGTCCAGCCATACTCGCTAACATTCGTTTACTGTCCATTTGCTATCCTCACAGGATTCCAGTGTTTTTGATCACAACAATAACAGGGCTGTGATTTTCCAAGAGTAACAATTCTCTCATAGCTTGAGGGGTCATGTCAACCCTTGGATGCGAAACGGTCTTGAGAAGTTGACCGTGAATGTATACTCGAAAACTTGATCCGTTCATGCTACTACTCCGTATTTCCACTGTTCATAGGTTTCAAGCATGGATAGTACCGCATCCACGGTGAAATATCCACCATTTTTTTGAAATTCGGTGGTGTGAGAGTGCTGAATAACCCTTTCATTATCCAAAAATAGAGGAATCTCAAGGTTATTACTCCACAGAACCTTGGTCTCACGGGTATTACTCCGCAGACCATCAATAACAGTCTGGACAATACGATAAGTATCAATATCAATATTATGATAGGTAGAATCAACGCGGCCCCTCATTGAATCAACACGGTCAGGACGATTAACAGAATCGTTCAACCGTTCAACCAACAGTTCTACGGCTCTTTCGTAGGTGCTGGCAACGGCGATCACGTTATCGAACTCCCAATCCACGGATTCGTAAACCAGAAAAGTCATGATGTTAGACATTTGAATTCCTCCTTGACGATGTAAACATTCTAGCAAAAGACTGCTCGAATGTCAACAATTAATTTAAAAATATTTTTCGGTTAAAATGCTTGACACTCTTTCGGTTTAATGGTAAAGCTCACCATAGTGGTAAAAAAGAAAGGGGCCGAAGCCCCTTAAATGCTGTGGATCGGTAAGGCACTATCACCGATATAGGGTGATACGATACCGGAAAACTTCCAGCTATTATCAGTACGCGGCGTATTGTATTCGTACATGTTGATGAAAATATCGGAATAGAATAGCAACATCCTTTCTATCGCAGCTTTAACTCTGGTAGTAGCATACCGATTGTTATCAAATGGGTTCACTTCCACAAAAAAATCAAAATCGTTCCCAGCCCAATCGTTGAGATATGCACAACGGATGATGGATTTTGGGTCTTTACCGCTTTGCAGTTCCCGAAGGAACTGCTCAACGTAATCTCTTTGCTCCTGATTCATACCAGCACCACCTTTCCGGTAAACTGTGTCGGACAAATTACAACACGCTGGCCACCTTTTTTGATGCTGTAGCTTCTACCAGACTGAATCCGTCTATGAACAGTCAGACCAATATTGGTTTCCTGTCCAAAGATATCATACACCGCCTTGCGAGTCCTACGCGCCTTTTTCAGGTCATATTGATGGCAACGGCTACCGTTACCACCAAGCATGATGCAAACGCGCTTCCAGCCCTTGTCATGGTTCTTACCAAGGTCAGGACGAAGGAAGCAAACCAAATGCGCGATTTCATGCGGAATGGTATCTTCCAGCAGCTTGTAAACGTCTTGATCGTTCACCAGTTGCTCGTTCAACGTTAAGGTAAGTTTGGGGGTTCTACCGAATTGAAATTGATGCCCTGCAATACCAGCAGACCTTCCGCAGTTGCGAATATCGACAACGATTTTTTCGGCAAGGTCTACTCCGAATATTCTCGAAGCAAGCTCGCAAACTTCTTGAATCTTGTTGAACACTTGAGTCCGTGCAGCCATTTCGTTTCTTCCGTTGATTTAAAACAATTATAGACGACTAAATCGTGATTGTCAATAGGGACAATCATCAAAATCAAAATCATCTGGCTCTACAAAGTTCCATTCCTTGACGGCTTTAAAGGCTTGTTCATCAATCTCGGCACGAATCGTGTCAGACAGTTTGCGTTCCAGCCATGCTGCTCGGTATCCCTTACGGTCATACACTTCCCATTCCACCTCGGAATAGCCATAGTAATCGGCGGCGGAATCCCAACAGGATGGGTTCCCCGGAACATCCAAGTGATGCTTGATTTCAATCAGGCACGGAATACCAGCGATTGAAGATTTAAAGGCATTTGCGTGGTTGATCTGGCTCATGTGTTGTCTCCGGTGCGTTTGTTTACGATAGGTACATATTAAAGCCTGTTGAACTAAATGTCAACAATTATTTTCACTTTTTTCGTATATATTTTGCTTGACATCGACTGGCGTGATGTGGTAAAGCTCACCATAAAAACAAATAAAAGATGGGTTGAGCGCCCTGTGTCCAGCAGTTTAAACTCAACCCATCAACCTAGTTACAATTCATTTATCTAGTATTGCATTACGGCGGTGCTCTAATCATCATATACCTCGGCGTTGTTGGGTCACGGTCATTCTTCCTCGTAGTCAGGGTCTGAGAGAATGGATATAGTGTCCCACCCTCTTTCGATCATACGCTCTTCAACCTGTTCTGGAGACGCTCCAGCTAATTCATCAGGGTTGAATACTACCACTGCGTATCCTCGAATACGAAGCTCTCTCAAAAATTGTACTTCAGTTTGATTTAACACGAGTCATCCTCTCTATGATAAAAAGTATAGGAACAATCCACCAGACAATTACTACAAGAACGTATGCTACTGGTTTTCCGGATGTACCTTGGGTATAATCATACATGAAAAGCCCTGTAGAAACTACGACCCCAATGGTTAGGTAAACAATCAAAAACGTAGTCACACTCTGTCTCCTCGATATAATTTCTTGTTTGCAGTGAAGTAAGCATACACTGTTTTATCTACCGGGTCAAGGGTTTTCACATCAAAAAAGTAAGGAAACCTATATGGATTGTAGCTCACCTCCTCTAGAAACCGATCAACTTCAAGAGATTGGAAGAACTCGGGGGGACGTTGACGGCCAAGCCTGCGACCTTTGAAGGATTCTCCATTCCACGCCCACAACGAGCCTTGGACAACTGCATGGACGTTCTTTCGTTTCTCTTTCAAAACACGATTTCGTCCAACCTCACTAACCTTGAATGTGGCGTTGTCCAATACCACCGATTGAGCATGGGCTACAATCAGCCCACTCTCAACACTACGAATGCTCCATGAACCATTGTGCAAATTGCGGTACACTTGAACAAGGGGCGAACGTTCCATCTCGGCTATATACATTGACATTTGGTATTCCTCCTTGGTTAGTGTGAGTACATATTACCACACTTAAATTAAATGTCAAGATTTTTTTCAGATTCTTGTCCCAAGTGTGGTTCAATCCAACCAATTATTTCCATAATAGCATCATCATCAAGCAAACTTCCATCATGACATATTCGGTGAACCTCTTTCAAAACATCCTGTAACTCTTTGATTTTATTACCCATTGCGAGAATTGTTTCCGTTTCACGCTGTTCTACGGTTTGCATATCATTTCCTTGTTGTTTTTTTTACCACAACGGCGTCCATATCGATTGTCATGATATGGAAGCCTTGTGTCTTGGGTTTAGTTGTTGATTTCGTTCTGGGCTTTGTGGTAATATACCGATGCGCTGCTTTCGGCGTACCCAAGCTCTGTGTGAATCAATGTAATATACTCTTTACGCGAAAGGTCGGGATTCGCCAC
>PXDC01000016.1 GCA_003565135.1 Verrucomicrobiota bacterium | reverse complement strand
TATCGAATGGGTGGGCAACGAAATCATGCAGTTTCTGCTCAAGGATCTCGACGAGGAAGCCGAAAGTGAGACTACCCGTGTCAGCGACGCCTGATTCTGAATAATGATCACCCGTCCTCTCAATTTGCTGTCCCGGCTGAAGAAGCCGTCGCTGCGTTTCGACGTCGTTGCTCTCTTCGACATCATGGTGGTTGTCTTCGGTTTCACCTTGCTGAGTTCACGCTTTATTTTCGCGCCCGGAATCACCATCGACCTCCCGCGTGTGGCCGCCGACGATCTCGTCGGTATCCGCACCGATGCCGTCCTGACGATCGGGGCCAACGAAATGCTGCTCTTCGAGGGGGCAATCCTCAACTTCGACAACTTTGAGGCCCGGTTGGAGGATTACTTTGCGGGCCGCACCGACGGGGCCCTCCTCATTCGGGCCGACCGGTCGATTTCCATGGAAACCCTTATGGAGGTCGCGCAGCTCGCGCGGGCTGTCGGCGTCGAGCGCGTGCAGATCGCCGCCGTTCCCGCACCGGCGGAGGAACGGGAGTTTTTTGAATCGGGACGCTGACCGCGTTGGGATGAGCGCCAAAAAACACTATAAGAAACGACCGCGGATGCGGTTTCTGCTTGTGGGCACCGCCGCCGGCGTGGCGGTTCACGCCCTGGGCCTGTTCCTCCTGCGCGTCGAGCCGGTTCCCGAACACCCCATCCGTGTGGAAAACCCGTACCTGGCCCTGGCTGGCGGCGGCGCGGAATCGTCGCCAAACGACGCCTTTGATCAGCTTGCCCTGCTCGATACAGCGCCCCTGTTCCTGCCCACCCGCTGGAATACCTCCAGCGGAAAGCTGGAGGTCATACGGGGCCGCCGGCCCGGGGACCTGTTCGAACTGTTCGCTCCCCGGCTTTCCTTTGACGACTCGCCCGCCGCGGCCGAGCTTTCCCTGCGCCTGGATGAGGTCGCCAGTCCCCGCGACCAGCTCCTGCCCCGCGACGTCTTTCCCTTCACCGCCCTCGGCCGCCACCAGGGCGAGGCGTCTCCCGGGGACGACCGATTTGCCCGGGTAGAGCTGTATCCGGTGGTTGGGGACGGTTCCCGGTTCGGATTCGACGTGCCCCGTGACGCGGTCCCGGCCGAAATCGACGCCGACCGTTTCCCCGGCCACCCCGTTACCTTTTCCCTCCACGTCACCGCGCTTGGCTCCCTCGGTCCTCTGGTTCTGGTCGAGAGCTCGGGTGATGATTCTCTCGACCGTTTCATGCGGCAAACCCTTCGCCAATCGCTCGTCTCCCGCCCCCCTGGCCGGTCCGGCTACTACCGCATCGAAATCGGACCGTGAGTGGACGTTGGTTCCCGGTCCTCACGGACAGGCCTGCGCGGGGGCACGAATCCCCAATCAATCCCCAGTCACCCGGCAACCGTCACGACAATTGTTGGGTGTCCGTTGTCGGTTGTCGGTGCGACAGTGCGGCGAACGAATTACGGGTTACGATTCACGAGTTACCCATCGCCAATCCCTTTCCCGTCCGTTCGCTGGTCCAATACCAGCCGGACCCGTTCCAGCAGCGTCCTTGCGGAAAAGGGTTTCGGGATGAAGTGGTCCGCTCGCAGGTCGGGACTTTCCGCGGGCGTTTTCCGCTCGCTCAGGCCGCTGGCGGCTATGATTCTGACCGAAGGGTCGATCTGCCGGAGCACCGCAATCAGGGCCGAGCCGTCCATGACCGGCATCATGACGTCGGTGATCACCAGGTCGATCTTGCCGGAGTAACGCGTGAACGCGGTGGCCGCCTCAGCGCCGTCGCCCGCGATTACCACCCGGTAACCGCACGCCTCCAGGGTCTGCCGCACGATGTCGCGAATCGATTCCTCGTCGTCGACCAGCAGGATCGTCTCGCCTTTACCCGACGGCAGCGAGATGAGGTCGTCCGTTTCCGCCCGCGCGCCTTCGGCTGATGCCGTTACGGGCAGGTAGACCCGGAAGGCGCTGCCTCGGTTGACCGCGCTGTCCACGTCCACGAACCCGCCGTGGCTCCGGACGATGCCGAGCGCGGTGGAGAGGCCCAGGCCGGTGCCTTCTCCATGTTCCTTGGTGGTGAAAAAGGGTTCGAAAATCCGGTCGAGCTTGCCTTCCGGGATACCGCATCCGGTATCGGAAACCGTGATCTCGATGAATTCGCCGGCGGCGACGCCGCTTCTCATGGCCGCGTAGGCGGCGTCGATATCTATCGGGCGGGCGGTCAGGGTCAGGCGGCCCCCCGCGGGCATGGCGTCGCGCGCGTTCACGCAAAGATTGAGGAGGATCTGCGAGAGCTGAGTGGGGTCGCCGATCACGGAGGGCAGGGTGTCGGGAATGTCGCGGTGGAACCGGATGTTTTTGGGGAACGTGTTGGCCACGATGGCCTCGACTTCCAGGGCCAGCGCGGCAAGCGAAACCTCCCGTCGCTCACCGGTCACGCCGCGGGCGAAGGAGAGAACCTGCCGTACGAGGTCGGCCCCGCGCCGGGCGCTGAGACGGATTCGTTGCAGGACCTCGAGATTGAAACTGTCGCGCTCGTGTGTCTCCAGAAGGTCGACTCCCATGAGGATGGGAACCAGCAGGTTGTTGATGTCGTGGGCGATGCCGCCCGAGAGGGTGCCGATGCTCTCCATGCGCTGAGTGCGCAGGAGGTCGTGCTCCAGGCGCTTCCGTTCACTGATGTCTTCGACCATGCCGATGATGAACAACGGCTCGCCCGATTTGTCCCATGCCACGGTCGAGGTCAGGGTTCCCCAGATCAGTCGCCGCTCTTGTGACGGTAGCGTTTTTCCATCCGGAACCGCTGGAGTTCGCCCGTCAGCACCTCGTTCCCCAGCGCCTCGTCCCGCCCCTGGTCCTCGGGATGACTGATGTCGGCCACCGTCAGGGCGCAGAGTTCGCCCATTTCGTAACCGAACATGTCCGCCAGCGCCTTGTTGCAACGCAGGATCCGTCTCGTTTTCGTGTCCACGATGGCCATGCCAATTCCCGCGTTCTCGAAAATCGACCGGAACCGGCGCTCCTGGTTCTCCAGTTCTATCGCCGCCCGCTTGCGCTCGGTGATGTCCCGGGCGATGCCCTGGACCGCGACCGGACGGGTCCCGTCGTAGATCAGGCTCGCCGTGGCTTCCACCCAAACCGTCGAGCCGTCCCGGCGGGCCAACAGGTATTCCGCCGGCCGCTCCTGCTGCCCGTTCTCAAGCAGTTCGCGGATGAGACCCTGGGCCCGGTGGAGGTCCTGCTCGCTGGTCAGCAGCGAAGAGAAATTCAGGGTCGGGATTTCCTCCCGGCGGTAGCCGGTGAGGTCCAATGCGGCCTGGTTGGCATCGAGAAAGCGGCCCTGCAGGTCGTACAGGTACACCGCGTCCAGGCTCCGGTTGAAAAGGGACCGGTAGCGTTCTTCGGTCCGCCGCAGCCGCGTGGCCAGGGATGCCTGCCGCCTGAGTGCCCCCATGCGGGCGAGCAGGGCTTGCCGCGTTGTCGGCAGCGGCAGGTAATCGTCGGCCTCGAACGCCCCGCCCGGTCCTGGAACGGATGAGCCGTCCTCGTCCCTTCCCGCCATGAGCACCGGCGGCCGGTCCCCGGGACCTGCGAACGGGAGAGTCGCCAGCACCTTGGAAAGGTCGGGCGCCTCGAGCCGAGCGTCTATAAGAATGAGCCCGCACCCGGGATAACGCAGGTGCGCGAGCGCTTCATCTGGGGTGTTCGCTTCGCGAATTGTGTAACCCGCCTCCCGGAGGTATTCGGCAACCGGAGCAAACGGTGCGGTCGGGCCGGCTATCAGGAGAATCCACACATGTTGTTCCGGGCGGGCAGGCGGCATGGACGGGTCTTTCTTGTGGACGCACAGCGGAATCCAACGCCGGGCCGTCGCTTACCTCGCGCCCGGTAACATCGGGCGGAGTTGGAACAATTTGAGCTTCACAACAAGAATGTGGGAATTAACCGGATCCGTGTCAATCGCGGGGAAAGTCGGTTGTCGGTGCGTGCATCACCCGGCACCCAATCCCCGCATTCAAACAAAATTGAGAAGAGACTTGATTCACTTTTTTTTCTGCGTCTGACTTCTTTTTTTGAGGCGGACGGCCGTGGTCGTTTGCTCCCAATTTGCTTCGGGGCCGTCCAGGCTCGTCATTTCCGGTGGCGGAAGTGACGGGACGAAGTTCACGCGGAATCCTGATTGTGCCGACAGGGGGAAAGCCACCCCAGATTACAGCCATTTTGAATTACAGCATCATCATGACCAGGCGAGCCGCCCGGCGGCAGCTCGCGGGAATCCTCATCACCGCGACTATGCTGCTCGCACCGGCGACGGGCCGGGGGCTCGTGCCGGTGGCCAACGGCGAACTTTTTGTCGGCGGGGAGGTGCGGACCACCTACGACTCCAACGTCTTTTCCAACCGGGATCGGATCGAAGACGTTTCCGTGGCCGTGACGCCGCAGCTGGAGTTTGTGCGTGATGCCGGGGCCGTCCACCTGGAGGCGCGAACCGGGGTGGTGTGGCAGCGTTACCTCGACGTTTCCCGATTGAACTCCGAGGATTTCTATGCCGAGGTCGGGTTGTCCTATCCGGTCACTCCCGGCCGCGCCCGCTCCGAACACCGTCTGGACCTCTATTACCGCGAGCGCACCGCCCCTATCGAGGACGTCGGCGACGTGGCCGAAACCACGCGTTACGGCGGCGACTACGGGCTCCGGTACCGCCTGACCGAAAAAACCGCCCTGCGGAGCGCCCTCGGGGCCGAGCGTCTGCGTCACCGGGGCGACCGCCTGAGTGATCAGGACATCTACGCCGCTTCGGCCGACGGCATCTGGGTCTATTCCGAGAAATTGGAATTTTTCTCCGGTTACCGCTTCCGGCGCACCGAAACCCAACGGGCGGCCGATCAATGGCGGTTTGCCTCGAACCGCGATCACCGGATCTCGGTCGGTGCCGCCGGCGATCTCCTGCCCAAGGTCACCGGATCGGTCCGGACCGGTTACCAGTACCGCGATTTTGACGACAGCGAGCGGGACAGTCGGGACCAGATCAGCTTCGACGTCGACGCCACCTGGGAGGCCACCGCGCAGTCCTCCCTGACCCTGGGCGCCGGACGCGATTTCCGCACCAGCGCCGACGAGCGCAATGTCGACGCCACCATCATCTACCTCGAGGCCACCCACCGCCTGACCGACCCGGTGCGCCTCGACGCCGCGCTCAGCTACACCCACGACCGGTTCTCCGCCGATGCCAACCGCTCCGGTCGTACCGATCATCGCTACGGCGCCGAGGGCGGGGTCCGCTACAGCCTGACCGAACGCGCCTCCGCCGCCTTCGCCTACCGTTTTATCCGCCGCGAATCAAGCGAAGCCTTCTTCACTCACAGCCGTCACATCGTGGACCTCTCCACCCGCGTGCGGTTCTAGGAGGCAGGAGGCAGGAGGCAGGGGACAGGAGACAGGAGGCAGGGGGCAGGGGGCAGGGGACAGGGGACAGGAGGCAGGGGGCAGGGGACGATTTTGGCTTGGTTTCCGAAGGAATCACGAATCACCAATCCCCCATAACGAGTCACCAACCACCATCCGCCCCCTTTCCGGCTGTTTTTCGCTTTTCGCCTCGTTCTTATTCGCAAACACAATTGACGCGGGCGAAAGTCCGGGGTTAACGTTGGCCGTTTTTTTCAGTATGACTCAATTCCGAAGAATCGGCCCCATGATGGGCCTCTACACCTTGTTCCTGTTTTTCACCACCGCCTGCCTGCACGGCGGCGGCGAATCCGGGTCCGATGCCGGCACCGGGTCCGGCAACGGCAACGGCAACGACGCGGAAGAACGGGCGGCCCTCGCGGCGGCCATTGAACAGGTCGCCGCTCGCGCGCCGGCCCCCGCGGTCCCGCCCGAGGACGCCGGCGAGTCCTACTTCCTGGTGCCGCGCGATTACGTGCGGGTCGAGGTTTACGGACACGAGGACCTCTCCACTACCCAGCGACTGGACGGCAGCGGCCGCATCCGGATGTCGCTCATCGGTACGGTCAACGTCGCCGGCATGTCCATCCGCGACGCCGAGGCGCGCATCGAGGAGCGCTACCGGGAGGAGCGCTACCTGCGCAATCCGGAGGTGACCATTACGGTGGAGGAATACGCGCCGCGGTTTGTCTCAGTCCTGGGCAACGTCGAAGCCCCCGGGCGTATCGAGTTTCCCATTGAGGAAAACCGCCTCGACATCGTCGATCTTATTTCCAAGGCCGGCGGGTTTACCCGCGTGGCCCGCGCCGACCGCGTGCGTTTGATCCGGATCAACGAGGAGGGCCGGGAAGAGACCGTAATCGTCGATGTCCAGGAGATGATGCAGGGGCGCGACCGTGATGACCGGTCCCGCGTCTACGTCTACCCGGGCGATTCCGTCTTTGTGCCCGAGCGCCTGTTCTGATTTACCCCCCCGACCGCTGAAACCGCGCGATCCTTTTCGATCCGGCAGCTTCCACAACGCATGAAGAAGGACTCACCGAACCCAACACCATCCTCATCCCGGGCCAACGCCTGGAACGACCTCGAACTCATCGACCTGGGGCATTACGTCAAGGTCATCCGCGAACGCTGGATGCTGGCCCTGGCGGTATCGATCACCGCGGCCGCCCTCGTGGGCTACTACTTTCTCAGCCGGCCGCCCGTGTACGAGTCGGCCTCGGCGCTCCTCATCGAACCGTTCAAGGAGCGCGTGCTCGACATCGACGAGGTGGTGGACACCAGCATCCAGGGGCGCGCCGACACCTTTTTGCACACCCACGTCGAGCAGTTGCGCACATCGAGTTTCCGCGAACGGGTGGCGACCATGTTCGACGACCGGGAACGGACGAGGATCCTGGCGCCGTTCGTGGAAAACGCCGATCCCGACGACCCGCCGCCCTCGCTCGCCCGCATCCTCGAGAATAACGTGGAGGTCTCGCGCCGGGGCTCCGACACCTACCTCCTGAGCATCAGCGCGCGGCACCGCGACCCCGAGGTCGCCGCTCTCATCGCCGACAAGTACGCCGGGGAATATATTCAGTACCTGCTCGAGCGCAGCAGCGCGAGCAATAACCAGGCGATCATCTTTCTCAACCGCCAGGCTGACGAGATCCGGGCCGAAGTCGAGGACATGGAGCGCGCTCTCCAGGACTACCGCGAGGAGCACAACCTGGTGTCCATGGCCGAAAACCAGAACAACGTGGCCGAGCGCGTCAGCCAGTTGAGCGCCGCCCACACCCAGGCCCGCATTCGCCGGGTCGAGCTCGAGACCGTTTTCGACGATATCGAGCGGCACCGGGAGAACAGCCGGGACCTCGTCGAAATCGAGGAGATTGTCGGGTTTGGTCCCATTATGGACCTCCTCAAGCAGCGGGAGGAACTGGAGGCCAAGCGCTCCGTCCTCTCGGAGGAATTCCTCGAACGCCACCCCCGCATGATCGAGAACGAGCGGTCCCTCGAACAGGTCGACGTGCGTCTTGATCGCAATATCGAGCGGGCCGTGGCCGAGTTTCGCAACCGCCTGGAGAACGCCCGCGAACAGGAACGCCGCCTCCAGCAGAACCTGGCCGAGGCCGAGGCCGAATCCCTCCGCATGGACCGGATCGCCGGGGAGCACAACGTCCTGCGCCGCAACCTCGAGTCCACCCGCCGCACCTACGATCAGATCCTCGAACGGCTCAACGAAACCAGCATCGCCAGCCAGCTCGAAAACACCAATATCCGCGTGGCCGATTCCGCCGTGGTGCCGGAGTACCCGGTCGAACCCAGCCTGCGGCGCACCGCCCTCATGGTCCTGTTTCTCGGTGGTTTTCTCTTTGTCGGGGTGCCCGTCGGCATCGACGCCATCGACAGCCGGGTCAAGAGCTGGTCCGACCTCGAGTCTTTTATCGACATCCCCCTCGTCGGGGAGGTGCCGCTCTTCCGCAAGGTCGACGAAAAGCACCGCGCCGCCGTGGTGACGAACGAAAAGGACGAAAACGCCGCCGAAGCCTTTCGCTCCGCCTACAGCCAGATGGAGCTCAGTTCCAGAGTGGAGCTGCCCAAGGCGCTCCTGGTGACGAGCACCCTCCCGGAGGAAGGGAAATCCCTCGTCGCCACCAACCTGGCCCACGCCTTTGCCGGACACGGCAAAAAAACGCTGCTCATCGACTGCGATCTCCGCCGTCCCACCCTCCACCGGCTCCACGACACCAAAAACGATCGCGGCCTCCTCACCTGGCTGGAGGAAACCGGGGCGGAGGTTCCCGCCGATCCCGCCTCCGATTCCCGCCTGGGTATTATCAAGGTGGAGGAAAATCTCGACCTCCTCCGCACCGGCGGCCGGAGCAAGAAACCGACGGAGTTCTTCGATGACGAAACCTTCGCCCGCCTTATCAAGGGCCTGCGCAAACATTACGATCTTCTCATTCTCGACACCAGCCCCGCCGGCCTATTCCCCGACAGCCTCTCCCTGTCCAAACACGTCGACGAACTCCTCTACGTCTGCTGGTTCAACAAGATCCCCCGCCAACAGATCAAACGCATCCTCGAACGCTTCCACCAGACCGACGCCGAAATCGCCGGCATGGTTCTCAACGGCATGCCCAACCGTAAACGCGGCGCCTACTACTACCACGGCTACGGCTACTACGGCCACTCCCGCTACAAAAAATACTACCAGGACGACAAAGTCGCCTAACGCGGCCCCCCCCCCGAATCACGTCTCCCCGGGGAAATGGGTGACTCGTGATGGGTTATTCGGTGGGGCGGGGAGGTTGTCGGTTGTCGGTAACGAACAAGTACCTAACCTAACACTGTAGCGACCGGGTTTATTCCGGGAGATCCGTCACTACCTCCAAAAAATGATTTTGCCAAAATCGACAGAGCGGAAGGTTTTCCGTTGTCGGTGCTGACTGTGTGCGGAACGAATCTACCGATCACCCATCCCCAACGCCTCCCTACGCCCGGAAACCGATTTCGTTGATCTCGAGCTGGAAGTTGCTGCCGTCGGTAATGACCATTCCCTCCGTTTCGGAGTAGACGTACCGGGCATCCTCGATACTGCTCTTGTCGGGCAGAACGGTAATGGCGTTGCCCGCGTCCACCAGCGATATTAACCGGGTGCGTTCGCTGCGGCGAACGTACTGGTTGGTACCCTTGTCCATGAGAAAGGTGTACCCGCGCACCCGCGCGACCGATTCGGAGACACCCTCGACTTCGCCGATGAAATGACGACGCACGTCCCGTTCAAAGAACCGCCGCACAATGACGTGAATTTTTTCTCCCTCTTTCAGTACCATTTTTTAGTTCCTTCGCTCGCGCCGCCGCCTCGGATCTCCGATGACACCGGCAAGTGAAAACACCGATTCGTGCCCCCAATCTGCTGGAGAAGTCCCCGGAAAGCAAGTCCGGATCGGGGAGGGTCAGGGACGAGGAAACGTGGAAAACGGATCCGATGTTCCGCGGTTGCTTCCGAAGTTGGAGGTAACGGGCGGCAGCCTGCCTGGATCGGTGATGGGTGACTCCTCGTGATGGGTTGGGCAGGCAGCGGAAGTTGGGATGAGTTGCCAGGCACCCACCACGCACTCATATATACTTGCCGTCATCGAGTTTTTCGCAAACAGCGGCACTCCCGTTTTTGTGGCGACCGGGTTTATCCCGGGAGATCCGGGGACCCGGAGAATCGGTGGATAAACCCCCTCGCTACGGAGAAATCCGAAAACGTGGCGACGGGGAGTATAATAAGGACAGGGTATTGGGGGTCCGGGTTGAATAATAATACTCGGAAGTTTCTTGACAGGAATGAATTTTCATTCAGGATAACTATCCAGGATTTGCGGTGCCTGCCGCTTTCTTTCTTGGTATACGTCGCCTCTAATGCCGGACGTGACGCTTTTCTAAATCTCAAACTCCACACCTCCATGACTTCCGTTTCGAAAAACTTTGGTTCGGTTTTTGCCCTCGGTGCGCTGGTAGCGGCGACCGGTGCGCATGTGCACGGACAATCGATTATGAATTTCGATCTTTCGGGGATTCCGAATGAGCCTTTGGCTACGCGGGCGCCGACGACGATTGCCGAGGGGTTGGCCTCCGACGGCCTTTTGCGCGGGCCGGGTGTCGACAACACCAACCTCACCAACGGCTTCAGCGCCAATAACTGGCATGTGGGCGACGGCGGCGATTCGCCGCTTCCGAGCAGGGATATCGCCATTGCCAACGGTGAATGGATCGGCCTGAACGTTTCCGTACTTCCCGGTTACACGGCGTCCCTGTCGACCCTCGACATTTCTCTGCGGCGTTCGGCGCTTAACGGCCCCATGTTTTTCGAGCTTCAGTACAGTCTCGACGGCTTCGCCACGGCCGGGACCACGGTGGTGGACTTTACCTATCGGGGGCGTTCGTCCGGCACCAACACCGATACTTCGTTCAATCCGGAAGAATACATGAAGTTCGGCGTACCCGATCCCAATGATCCGGGCGCTTTCGAGCTTCCTCCCGATCTTGCCGGTCAGAGTGGGAATACGACGGATCCCGGCAATCCCATGCCGACATTCGACTTGAGCGCGTTTTCGGATCTGCAGGAGATGGCGGCAGGTACCGAGGTCACCTTCGCGCTTTTTGCCTGGGGTAACGCCAATACCACCAATACCAACACGGTGGCCTTCGGCCGTCTGGTGGGTCCGGACTTGGGCGGTACCGTGATTCCCGAACCGTCCACATACGCGCTGCTCTTCGGCGCCAGTGTCCTCGGTGCCGTGGTGCTGCTCCGTCGTCGCCGCCGGTAGCGCGGCCGTGCGACTGGGGGAGGCTGATCGGTGATTTGTTCGACGTGGACTAGAGGCTGGGATTGATTTCCCACGAAAGCCGCTCCGTGAGTGTGGGAACGCCGGTTGGCTGCGGTTCGGGGAATAGCTGGTGCAAAGCACCGCACTCCGAAAGCGCTTCGCGCGAATTACCCGTACCGCTCGGGGTTCCCCGTCCTCACGGACAGGTCGTCGTGGGCGCTGACAATAACGAGTCACGAATCACCAATCCCCAAAACAGGATTGATGCCAATCAGCCCGGAGAAGAGAGTTCCCGGGGGGCGGTAGCGGCGTCTGGATTCACGGTTAAGCCCGGTCGCCTCCGCGGACGATCGCCGGCGACAAAATCCTGATTCGTTCCGATCAGCTGGGCGAGATGACGACGCCGTGGCCGGGGATAACGATCATTTGCTGGCCGTCGCCGACACGGGGGCCGCCGGGACGACTGCGTTCATTGGCCCGGGGGTTGTCGGTGCGGGGCGGGGCGAAGGCGTCGGGGGGACCGACGGCGTTACCCTGGGCGAATCCCGGCGCCGGGGCGGGCGCGTTTCCGGGCTGACTGAAGGCGGTTTGTTGGACCGCGCCCGCGGCCAACAGAATAAGGAGGGCGGCTCCGAAGGAGAGGATGTATTTCATGGTTGGGGTCTCCGGTTTGGGTGTTGGGTTGATTGTTCCCGGACGAGGGATAAAGCAGAATGGATAAACTCTTTATATACCCTGAATGGCTCGGGGTCTATAGGGGAAACCCGTAAATTGTGCATTTGCCCTGATTTGTGCGAACGGGACGTCATGCGCCGCTTCAGCCGGTACCTGCCGTCACGCCGCGCCAGGCCGGCGGGGCCCGGGTAAACCGGGGCTCAGCCGGGGAACGGGTTAGCGATGGATTATTTTCCACACGCACCAGGCGGCGGTAACGCCGAGCAGGTTGGCGGCGAGATCGTCCGGGTTGAAGGAGCGGGTGGGGATCAGGCGCTGGACGAACTCGAGGAGGACGGCCAGGAAGGCGAAGAAAAATGCCGAAAAAAGCTGGTAACGGGAGCGCGGTTCGGTTTCGGCGCCGGCGATCCGGAGGACGTCGCGCTCCGGAAACCGGAAAGCGAAGGCCGGCAGGCAGACGAGGAAAAACGCGAAGAAATGAGGTGCCTGGTCGTGGGAATCGGCCCAATCGACGAGCCAACCGGGCAGAAACGCAAAATCGGCCGCCCGCCCCGAATCGCGCCCCGTCAAATACACCAGCAGGCCGCACGCCGCCACCATGGCCAGGCGCACCCACGCCTGCCGTCGCAGTACCCGTACCGTCTCCCAGACATCCATAATCAGAACGCTTAATTTACCCGAAAGGCGGTCCACTGCAATCCCGGAATGGCCCCGTTCGCCGTAAACTGTTTCCGCCCGGTGAGAGTTAGCGGATGATTGGTGATCCGTGATTGGTGATTCGGTTCGGGAAATCGGACGTTGGGAGTGCTTCCCCACGCAGGCCGTTCCGTGAGGAGCGGGGGGAATGCGGTGCGGAGCACCGCACGGCAAAGCGCTTTCCGCAAAATACCCGTACCGCCCGGGGTTTCCTGTCCTCACGGACAGGCGTACCTGGACGGCATGAGTCACCAGTGACCAATCACCAATCACGGATCACCGATCACGGATCCGTGGCGGTTTTTGGGATTGAGTGATTTTTAGTGTAGAAATTTTGTTTGGAAGTGATTTAGGTGGAGGGGTTGTTGATGGCATGAATCCCGAACCAGGTCTCGATCCGTGTTGTTGTTTAGAATACCGTCCGGAGTGAACGGTCCGCGTCCCGGTAGCGGGCGAGGGGTCTTTTGGCGGGCGGTGCTGGGCGCTGTCTTCGGCCTGGCGGCGCTGGGCCTGGCCGGGTGTACCGAGCCGGAGGCGGGGGAGCGGGAGCGCATCCGTTACGCCTGCTGGGGCACGCCGGAACAGGAGCGCGCGGCGCGAGCCCTGGCGGACGCGTTTGAGGCGCAGCACCCGGATATCCGGGTGGACGTCACGGTCATGGGCTACAGTCAGTACTTCAACAAGATCCAGGCCATGATGGTGGGGTCGGTTGCGCCGGACGTGTTCATGATCGGGGTGAATTACTACGACGAGTGGGCCTCGCGCGGCGTGCTCATGGATGTCACCGACGAAATGGAGGCGCTGGAGGACTACGGTGAGATCATGCCGATGGTGCGCAAGGCGGTCGAGCGCGACGGCCGGGTTTACGCGCTGCCGTTGGCGGTAATGGGGACGGTGACCTACGCCAACATGGAGGCGTTGGCGGCGGCGGGCATCCCCGTGCCGGCGGACGAGGAGTGGACGTGGGAGTACGTGGAGGAGATCGCGCCGCGGCTGTCGCGCCGTCGCGCCGACCCGGACGCCCCGACCGACTATGCGGTTTCCCTGCCACACCCGGTGGTGTTCCTGCGTCAGCGGGGGGTGACCCTCTTTGACAGTTCCTACCATCCGACCCGCGTCACCGTGAACCAGCCGGAGGCGCTGGATGCGGTGCGGTTTATCCGGCGTTTCCACGAGGAGGGCTACACCGTGCCGCCGGAGGTGGGGGCGGACGAAGGGCATTCGCAACTCTTCCGGGACGGTCGGGTGGCGTTGACCTTTGCCTCCATTATGTCAACGGCGCTCTTTCGCGACCACACCGAATTCGAGTGGGACGTGCTTCCGTTTCCCGCCGGTGAGCATTCGGCCGAATCCATGATGGGCGCGGCCACCCTGGCGGTATGGGAGCACACCGCCCACGAGGAAGCGGCGCGGAAGTTCGTTCGTTTCGCCGCTTCGCCGGAGGGGACCCGTATCAACATGCGCGAGCTGCGCACCCAGCCGATCTACCGGGAGATCGCCTACGGGGAGGAGTTTCTGGGCATGCGGCCGCCGGCCTCGATGGCCCGGTTTTCCGACACCATGGAGGAGGGGCAGACCGCCCCGCTTCTTTACGCACCCGGCATCATGGAGATTCACCGCATCGTCACCAACCGCTTTTCCCAGGCGGTGGCGTACCCGGAACTGAGCGAGCAGGCCGTGATCGACGGCCTGGAGGAGGATCTGAACCGATGGCTCAACCGGATGCGGGACCGGGGCATTTTTTAAAGGATGTATGATGAAACGAACACGGTACTTGCAGATAAAAGCCGCCCTGGTGGCGGGGATCATCGGGGTTTCCGGCTGCGTGCACGCGGGGTTTGAGGTGGACGCGTCCGAGCAGCCTTCGACTCATCCGCCGCTGGCGCCCGCCGACGGCGAAACGGTGGCGGTCAACCCCCCGCCCATGGTGTGGCGGGTGGACGACCGGGCGGCGACCTACACCCTGGAGTTCGCCCGGGACGCAGCGTTTTCCGATGGCGTTTTCCGGGTCGAGGACATCGACCTGCCGTTCTACAATCACTCGGCGGTGCTGGAGGAGGGCACCTGGTACTGGCGGTACTACGCGGTCACGGAGGAGGGCGAGCGGTCCCGTCCGGGACCGTCGCGGCGCTTCGAAGTGACGGAGGCGGCGGTGGCCCTGCCGGTGCCGCCGACGGACGACATTCTGGCCTCGATGCCGGATCACCCGCGGGTTTTCACCACGCCGGACGAACTGGAGGCGTTCCGCGAGCGACGGTTGGGATCGGCCCGGGAAGCCTGGGAGGAAGTGCGGTGGCGTGCCGGCCGGGTGCTGGACCGGTCGCCGGAGAAGCCGGGCGATCGGGTGGCGCTGGCCGAGCGGCGGCCGGAGGGCGAGACGCCCGGCAGCAATTCCTGGCGGGAGGGTCAGCCCACCCGCCGGCAGGTGATCTGGCTGGTGGACGGGGAACCGTATTGGGATGACGGATTCGATTACCGCGCGCTCAACAGCGCGGCCGACAACGGCAACATCCTTTCCTTCGCCTACCTCATCTCAGGTGAACCCGAGTACGCCGAAGCCGCCCGGGAGTGGCTCCTCTTTGTCGCCGATGCCCGTCTCGACTACCACGTGGACGACCGGGCGCAGCACGACACGGTGGTTTACGCCTACGAGAACGGACTCAAGTACGCCGCCCTCACCTACGACCGGATTTACCACCACCTCTCGGCCGGGGAGCGGGCGCGGGTGCTCGATCACATCGCGTATCACGCCGAGCCCGCCTACGAGTACCTGCGCGACCGGGTGAGGATTCACCTCGAGTACCAGCGCTCCCATCCCCAGCAATGCATGCACGCCCTGCTCACCACGGTGATGGCGGTGGCGACCGACATCCCGGCGGCGGCGGAATGGACCGATTACCTGGTGCGCCAGTACGCCAATCGGATCGCCTGGACGAGCGAGGACGGCGGGTACTTCGAGGGACAGACCTACGGGCACAAGTTCCGCTGGATCCTGGAGGGGCTCGCCGCCATGCGTTCGGCCACCGGTATCGACGTGTTCGCCAAACCCCGCATCCGCAATTCGGGGGAGTTCTGGCTCTACGCCATGGCGCTCAACTACTGGTACCATCACGGCGGCGACATCTACAGCCTGCTGTGGCCCTGGGGGAATTCGGCCGACGCCTACATCTCCAATCTCATGGCCTCGATGAACGAGGATCCCTACCTGCAGTGGTGGTCCGACACCGTATTCGCCAATCCGGATCACATCCCGTTCCAGTACCTGTCCGACACCGAGCTGACCCCCAAGCCGCCGGTCGATATCGCGCAGGCCAAACTGTTTCCGGAGACCGGGCAGCTCGCCGCCTACGACCGCTTCTACGATCACCTGAGCGACCGGATCTTTTTCCGCAGCAGCTGGTGGGGCGGGCACAGTCACGCCCACGCCGACCAGAACAATTTCGTCATCCACTCCGGGGGCGAAATCCTGGCCGCCGATACGGGGTACTACACGTATTACGGCGACGATTACCACATGAAGTGGACCGTGACCACCAACACCCACAATTCGATCCTCATCAACGGAGAAGGGCAGCCCAAGGGGATCGATTACAAGGGTGAGATCACCGAGTTCTTCCATTCTCCCGCCTACACCTTTTTCTCCGGCGACGCCTCCCGGGCCTACGAGGAACCGATGAAGCGCTTCGAGCGTGCCATCCTCTTCATCCGGCCCGGGGTCTACGTGGTGTACGACGAACTGGCCGCGGAGGAGCCGAGCGCGTTTTCCTGGCTGCTCAACACCTTCCAGGAGACCGAGATCGATTCGTCCGCGCGGGTCCTGACCGTGCCCCAGCAGGACCGGCGCCTGCGGGTGCGGCACCTCCTGCCCCGCGAGCTGGACTACCGTCAATCGAACGAGCGCCGGTACCCCATCCAGACCCGGGCCTGGTCCCGCTTTACCGAGGCCTTTCCCGAGCCCTGGCACATCCGGGTCACTACTGCGAACAAGGCGGAGGAACAGCGTTTTCTGGCTCTCATGAACACCTACGAGGCCGCCGACGGCGACGCGCTGGGCGAGGGGCGCACGGTGGAGAATCCGGCTACGATCGGGGTGGCGTTCGACGGTCCCGAGGGCGAGGAGACCGTGCTTTTCCGCCGTTACCTGCGGGACGGCAATGAGATCTACGGCCACGGGCTGCAGAGCAACGGCGTGGCCGCCTCGGCCGCCCGCGACGGCGACGGCGACGTGCGGCGCTGGATGGTGTCCGGCGGGTCCCGGCTGCACGCCGGCGACCGGCGACTGCTCCGCATGGAGTCCCCGGCCGACGTCTACGGGGCCTTTGGCGGTGCCGACGCCCGTGCGGTCTTCTGGGTCTCCCGGGCGGAGGCGCAGGAAATCCGCCTCTACAGCGGCGGGGAACCCTCGCGGGTGTTCATCGCCCCCCAGCACCGACCGGACGAGGCCTCGGAAATCGCGTTTTCCTGGGAGGCGGGCGAACTGGTCGTGGCCTGGCCCGGCGAATTCGACGGGGTGCTCTGGGTCGACCCGCGAAACGATCCCCGCGAAAGCCCGCCCGGGGCCGTGCTGACGGTGCGGGACGGCGAGGGCGAGTACGACCTGCCCCTGCACGTCCTGCGGGCCGAAAACGGCGAGTGGGTGGCCTACGCGGAAACGCAGGTCCGGGCGGCCGGGCGCTACCGCCTGGAGAGCTCCGACGACCGGGCCGAACTCCTGGTGCAGGACCGCTGGACACCGGTAGCGAGTGTCCGCGGCCGCGGGGCCGTGACCGGTGCCCTGCGCGACAAGACGGAGGTGTTTTTCCGCTTCGTTCCCGGCGACGAAATGCCCCGCTTCCGGGCTGAACAGGTCGAGTCCTACGCCGGCCGCGTGGTGAACCTGCTGCGCAACGGTGATTTCGAAGAGGGCATTCCCGATTACCCGCCCCGGGGCTGGCACGTGAATCACAATTCCCGTTCGCCCGATCCCGGCTGGCCCGGATGGAGCCAGGAGGACGCCGTCACCGGCAAATCCGCCCTGCGCTTCGTGCGTCCCGAGGACCGGGTCACGGCCCGGAGCCAGCCCATGCGGCTCAGCCGGGGCGGCGACTACGTCCTCCGCTTTTTCGCCCGGGGCGACGCCACCCACGCCCGCGTCCGGGTGGCCGGCGCCCGCGGCTCCGGTGGCACCGTCTCCCTCGAGCCGAGCGAGGAATGGAAGGAGTACCGCCTCGACCTGGAAATGGCTCCCGGTTATTGCGAGGTCTTTATCCACATGGACCCCGGAGGCGAACCGGACCAGGTCCTCTGGGTCGACGACCTCGAATTCGGACCGGTGGGGGATTCGTGATGGGGGATTGGTGATTCGTGATTCGTCCGGCGGGCTCAGGCACCGTCCTGTGTTCGGTCTTTTCCCGCGGAGCGGATGGCGCACACGGAATAAGGGAGTTGGGTTCTGTGGTTGGGTTTCCTGGTCTTCCTGTTCCAGGGATCTCCGGGCGGTACGGGTATGTTGCGCGAAGCGCTTTTGGAGTGCGGTGCTCCGCACCGCTTTCCCGGAGCCCCGGCCAACCGCGTTCCCACGCTCACGGAGCGGCCGGTGTGGGGAACCGCGCTCAACGTCCGATCCCGCGTCAGGGGACAGGGGGCGAGCGGTTGTCCGTTGTCGGGATACGGTACGACAGACCGAAAAAGGCGGAAAACGGAGTTCCCGGGAGTTGCGAGTGGGGATCCGCTGAAACGGGTCACCCGTCACGAATCCCCCGTCGCCCCGGCGGGTCAGATCGAAAAACAGGATTGACGGGACGTGGGGGCCTGTTAACAATTACGTAATTTCCAGGGGAAGGGCGGCATCCGCCGTCCGCCCGAAAAATCGGAAAACGGCCATTCGGTTATGAAAAAAAACACCTCCAGTTACGTCGGGATTCTGATGGCGATGAGCGGATCGCTCCTTTTATCAACCGCGAACCTGCCGGCCAACGGCGCCGATCCGGAGGCGGTGGCCCGGGTCATGGCGGGTGAATCGGCCACGGCGAACGCCGCCTGGTGGGGGTTCGACCCGGAGGATTCGACCGAGGCGATCCAGGCGGCTTTGGATTCGCCGGCCGACCGGGTCATCATACCGAAAACCGAGGATCCCTGGATAGTTCGTCCGCTGCATGTCCGCCGCGGCGACCTGGAGATCATTTTTGAGGAAGGGGCGCACCTGATGGCGAAGAAAGGGGAGTTCCGCGGGCTGAACGACTCCCTGATCGAGTTCCGCGACGTAGAAAACATCGTTTTGCGGGGTTACGGGGCGACGCTGCAAATGCGGAAGGAGGACTACCAGAATCCGCCCTACGAACCGGCTCAATGGCGAATGTGCCTGATATTCCGCGGCTGCAGGAACGTCAGAATCCTGGGGTTGACCCTGCTTGAGAGCGGCGGTGACGGGATATACCTCGGCCGCTCGCTCGATGGCGGCAGTGTGGCCTGCGAGGATTTTGTCATCCGGGACGTGGTCGCCGACGGCCATCACCGGCAGGGAATGAGCGTGATCTCAGCCCGCAACCTCCTGGTGGAGAATTCCGTATTCAGCAACACCAGCGGTACCGGGCCCAGCGCGGGGATCTGCCTGGAGCCGAATCGGGCGAACGAATACCTGGAAAACATCGTGATCCGGAACTGCCTGTTCGACGGCAACGAAGTGCTGGGCATGCACGTTTGGCTCGGGCACCTGCGGGCCGAGTCGCCCCCGGTTTCGATTCTGTGGGACAGCAACTACGTCCGGGGCAGTCATTACGGCATTCACTTCAATACCATGGTTCACGACGGTCCCCGCGGCATGATCGAGTACCGCAACAACATCGTCGAGGGAAGCGAGCGAAACGGCCTGCTGGTTCGCGGGCAGGGTGCCGACAGTATTCGCCTGGTTTTCGATAATAACTTTTTTTACAACGTGTCCACCGTCGACGGGGGAGGAATGCCCCGGGCGCCGATCGTCCTGCACGCGCAAACCGCGCGCCAACCGAAACAGGGCGGGATCGAATTCAGGAATACCTTTGTTTACGACAAACGCGATCGGCCGGCCCTGGTGGTGACCGGTGTCGACGGCTTTGAAGGCTGGCAGGACGTGCAGGGGGAGATCACGGTGGCCAATCCGCATGGCGCGCGATGGGACATCGACCGCGAGTGGGTGGGGGAGGATTTTACCCTGACGATCAACGGGCGGCCCGTGGTCGGTTCCCGCGAAGACGGTTCCGGGACGGGCCGTTGATGGAAGAACGATGGGGAAAGGGAAGGAAATATGTCGTTGCCGGATACGCCCATACCGTACAATGACGTTATGGCAAAAGGGAAACCCGCCGGGTGCTTTTGCGGGACTCCGCCGTCCCGTCGAACCGCGAACCGCGTGCGGGCGGCTTTCGGGAACGGGAGAGTCCCGGCCCGGGGATTTCCTTTTGGACTGGAATTCTATGCCGAACGCTAAATGGATAAGGTAACTCAAGCCGATGTGGCGACCCGTCTCGGACTCCACCAGACGACCGTCTCGGCCGTGCTGAACAATCGCAGCGGGGCGAAAATTCCGGAGGAAACCCGGCGCCGGGTTTTGGATGCGGCGGAGGAAATGGGCTATCGACCGTCACTTGCCGCGCGCGTCCTCCGGCGCGCCCGCAGCCGGGCCATCGGAGTCATTCATTCGGGGTGTGTTACCCACCAGGAGGTGCTCAAGGTGATGGAGGTCGGTCGCCTGATCGGCGAGCGCGACTATACGCCGATGGTCAGCGACACGCTCTGGTTTCGACAGGGAGTCGCCTCGGCCTGCGACCTGATCCTCGATCACGCCGTCGAGGGCGTGGTCCTGGTCCGGGCCGGTTCCCGGTTTCCCGAAGAGGCGATGCAGCGCCTGTTGCGGGCGGGGATCCCGCTGGTCGCGATCGAAGGTGTGTTGCAGGACAAGATCACTCAAATCGTCCCGGACAAGCGGCAGGGGTTTTACGAGTTGATGACCCACCTCATCGGGGTCGGGCACCGCCGGTTCGCGTTGCTCGGGCGGTGGCCCGATTCGCATCGCGAGCGCAAACATTCGCCCACGGCGTGGGCCGCCCTCGATGGCATTCAGGATGCGCTGCGCGAGCACGAGCTTCCGGCTGATTCGGTCGAGGTTTGTATCGAGGATGTCTGGGTTCCCGACGTCGACGATCCCTACAAAATGGGGAAGAATGCGATGCAGGGCATTCTGAAGCGACGGGAGAAACTGCCCGATTGCGTGCTTTGCACGAACGACCATTGGGCGGTCGGCGCGATCTCGGCGTGCTGGGACGAGGGGCTTACGGTTCCCGACGACGTCGCCGTGACCGGTTTCAACAATGAGCGCCTGAGCGATTATTGCCGCCCGCCCCTGACCACCGTGGCCCAGCCGGTTCACGCCATGGCGCGCGAGGCGGTCGACCGTCTCTGGAGGATGATCGAGGAGGAGGGGGATTCTCAGTCGCCCGTAACCCTCGCCCTGCCGTGCGAACTGGTCGTTCGGGATTCGTGCGGTGCTGTTTCCGGCTCGAAGCCATAAATGCGGTTTTGAATCTTGACCCGGGAGGGCGATGCCATGATTTTTGAAATTACGTAATTCTCAGCGAGACGCTCCGGGCGCGTGCCCGGCGGCGATATCGCCCATGCCAACGACGAACACGATGAAGTATAATCCGATCCTTTCTCCCGCAATTCTGAATCTTTTCCGCCGCACCCTTATCGCCGCCGCCATGTTGACCGGATCCATTGCTTTCGCCGGGGAGAAGGCCCGGTTGCCCTCGCCGATCCTGAGCGCTTACGGCGGTTATCACCTGTTGAATTCGGACCTGGACACCGTTATCCGGGACTGGCTCGATCCGATGTCGGAGGCGGGTTTCAACACGGTCGATCTCAAGATCCAGCCCTGGCGGATGGATTTGTCGGACGAACGGCAGTACGAGTCGCTCCGGGCCCTGGCCGAGGCTTGTCGAGAGCGGAATCTTGCGCTGATCCTGTACGTTTATCCCATCAATCGATTCGGAGAGCGCGATCCGGAGGAAGACGCGCACACCGTGCCATTCGTGACCGAGGCCGGCCGGGTGGTGGAGGATCGTTACAGCCTGATCCATTGGGAGCCCTGGGAGATCATGCTGGATGGGGCCTTCCAGTTGGCCGGGGTGAGCGCGGAACTCGGTATCCCCGCGGTCCGGATCGACCTGGAGAGAACGGTCAACCGGGCGCCGTCCTACGATGACGTGATCTGGGCGCGGTTCGCCGCGGAACACGACGTGGACCCGGACACGGAACGGACCGGGCGCAAGGCCGAATTGGAGGGCCGCAACCTTCTCGAGCGGTACGAGGAGTGGTTTTTCGGCCAGTACCGGGAAATCGCCGCCAGGTTCCAGGAACGCATGCTGGAGAAGAATCCGAACCTGACGCTCGGGCTGATGCCGGCCCGTTTGCAGGACCGTTTTATGGCGCCGTGGGTGGAAGTGATGGGTACGCCGGAGTTGCCGGCCATCATGGATACATGGGACATGTACCAGGGAACCGGGTTCACGCCGCGGATCGTCGAGCGGCGGGAAGCGTTCCTGGAGGCCAACCCCAATATTTTGTACGTTCCCTGGTTTGCGCCCAACCAGTTTCATCCCGGGCAGATAACCCATCAGGCCTTTCACGCCGCCATGATGGCCGACGGCTACTCCCTCTGGGTGTTGAGTATGTTCACGCCGGGGCAGGACCGGGCTTATCTGCAACTGCCGCATGGGTACGAGCCGGACGATTACTGGGCGGCTTTCGGAGAAGCCAATAGCATGATCCGCGAGGCGCTCGAAACCGGATCACCGCGTCCGGAGGAGATCGAGTTCGTCGAAGTCGATCGTTTGGCTCCGGCCATCGATTTGAGCGAGGTTCGCATTCCCGACCTCGTACCCGCCGGCAGCGGCGAGGGCGAACCGGAGTGGATGCGCCTGCGCAACTACCAGGTCGTTTACCTGTGGGCCGAGGCCGGCGAACCGATCCGTTACGAGTTGCGTCACCGCATTCGCAACCGCCTGATTCAATACTACCTGCTCGATCCCGACGGCAACGAGTTGCACAACGAAATCATCCTGCCCGGCGGACGGCAGGACCTCACGATCCCGGCACCGCGAACCGGGTTGCACGCGTTCGTGGTCAGCAGTGGCACCGAAGCGGGAGCGATTTACGATCTCCGTTTCCCGAATACACGGCACCTGGGGGTGGCGACCGATCAGCCGCCTTTGCATTACGCGTATCCGTTTTCTTCCGACCAGACCTATTACGTGGCCCGTTCCGGCGGGAATTCGCCGGCCTCCATCCGGGTCCGGATGGGGCCCCGCCAGGTCGGGCGGATCGTGGTGAACGGTGAGCACGAGGCGGTGGGTGAAACCGGCGACGTGATCGAGGTGGCGATTCCCGCCGACCGGGAGGTGCACGAGGTGCGATTCAGGCCGCCGGAGGAGCCGTGGGAGAACCGCTACACGGCGGACTTTCGAGTGACCCTGCACGGCGCGGTCGAGCGCCTGCTCTTCAAGAACCCGGAGCAACGCCTCCGGGCCAGAGAGTGAGGCCTGCCGCCGGTGGCCGGAGAAACGGGCGCTGGTTCGCCCTCCGGCGGGGTAACGGATAAACTGAATTTACTCATGGGGTTCGATCTTTGGAAATGGCTGGAGTCGCTCGAGGCCAGGCGCATAAACGGTTCCGGCGCTGCATCGGCGATCACTTTGTCTCTGCCGCTGCCCTCCGGGGGCGGGGTGCCGGAGGAAAACGGGGTTTCGCCGGTTTTCGGCGGGATCGCGACGCAGGGGCGGCCCCTGGGAGAATGGCCGGGCGGAGCGGTGGGCGACGGGGGTGTCCGGCGTTTTCTTCTTTCGGCGTGCGTTGAGTCGGCGCCGGAACGGATCGGCCTTCGGCGGGGTGTCGCCGAAACCGGAAGTTTCGAGGGACCGGCGGCGCGGATAGCGATTCTGGCGGCGAACCACGACCGCGTGGCCCCCTATGAAATCAACGAGCTGGTCCTCGACGGGGGGAACGCCGAGCTGGGGGTGCGCGTCGGGTTGCAAACCGGGGAGGGGCTGCATTGGTGGCAATGGGTGCGTCTCGAGGTCCTGCACGAGGGACCGGTCTGCCGGGAAATCCGGGCGCTGGGCGCGATACCGGTGCATTTTGATCGTCCCGGGGACGAACCGGAGGAGGGAATGCCGTTCAGCCACCCTTCCGCCCACCGGCACAATCACGTCCGGGGCGAAATCTTCGCGCGCTGTTTCCGCAACGGTGTCATCGACCTGCGGGTACGGCACATCAACGGCACCTTTTTTTCCGAAGGGGGCGACGTGGAGGACGCCGTCCCGGTCATCGGGTTCCGGGCCAAGGGACTGCCGCCCGACGATCTCCCGGGCGAGGTGACCGCGGCGATGCGCTGGGCCGGTTCGAAAGTGGCGATCGACACGACGCCCGCGGCCACGCTGGTGGGCCCGGAACGGCCGGGGCGCGCCTGGCGGGCCGACGGCTGCCTGGTCTATCAGCCCTACACGGGCGTGGAGCCCAAGGCGGGAAAGCCGGCGGCGATCATTCGGGGCGATCATTTTCTGGCCCGTGCCGGGCAACGAAGGATTCCGCGCGGCGCCGCCCGCACCGTGGGTTTTCGCTGCTCACTGGGAGAGGCGGAGCCCGAGATCGCCACCTATCTCGTTCCGGATTGGTGGTATGGCGCCACCGGAGAGCTCTTCCTGGAGCCGTTGCTTCCGGTGCGGGACCGTTTTCACGTTACCTTCGAGCGGGCGGTCGAGTACTTTTTCAAACGAGCCCACACGCATTGCTTCGACGACGGGGCGGTGGGGAGAAGTGATCGCCTTCCGGAGGAACCGGGATGGGAGGGCGAAACCGCTTTCGGGCAAATGCTTGCCGCCTACCACACCGGGGATGCCGATGTCTACGACCTGGCCTTGAGGTCCTGCTACCACCTGGCTGACGTGGCGACCGATCACGTCCTGCATTCGGTTCGCATGCACGGCTACGGTCCCCCGGCGATGTCGCTGAGCATGCAGCGGGTCGGGGGGATGGTCAGCGGGTTTCTCGAGACGGGAGACCCGTGGTTTCTCGAGACGGCGGAGGCGGTGGCCGATCGGGCCTGGCATTGGGATACCGGCCATTGGCCGCGTCGCAGCATCGGCCGGGACGCTTCCTACATTCGCAGCCTGCTGGCGATTTATCGCTGCACCGGAAACGAGCTGTACCGATTGCGGGCGCGCGAAGCGATCGGGCGGGTCATGGCGACCCAGCTCCCGGATGGCTCGTACCGCCAGCAAGGCGGCACGGTCGGCATCCACAGTCATGTCAACCTCACCATCAAACCCTGGATGGGATGTGCGGCTACCGAGGCAATCGTGGATTATCTTTTCCTGGCCGAAGAAACCGAGCTGGAGACGGCGGTCCTGCGTTTCGCCGATTGGCTTTTGGATCATAAAGTCGCGTGCGGCGACGCGACGTTTTGGCCGTATTTCTACAGCCACGGAGATGGGGAGACGGCGTCGGAGGCGGACCGGAATGCCCGGACCCGGGAACCCTGGCACGTGGAGTACCTGGGGCTGATCCTCGGCTGGGCCGCCGTGCGTACCGGCAATGCCGACTATTACCGGGCCTGGGAGGATTCCTGGAGCCGATACGCCGCCTCCAGGGTTACCTGGGACCACGGAGCGACCAAGGTGATTCAGCACCTGGCCTGGTTGCGGGCGCGCCTGGCCGGTGGCCGGATCGGATGGGAGGGCTTGACGCGCTCGCCGCTGCCGGAGATCTCGCCCGCCGCGGAAGAAGCAGCCATCCGCGCGCCGGTGCCGCCCGGGAAAGCCGCTCCGGGGGTCCGCTCCGGCTGACATCGCCGGTTGGGGAGTGATCGCATCCACCGAAATTTTTATGAAAAGCGTACTTTTCCTGATTGCCGACGACTGGAGCCCGCTCGCCCGTTGTTACGGGGATCCGGTTATACACACCCCGAACATCGATGCGCTGGCCGAGCGGGGGATAACTTTCGACCATGCCTTCTGCACGACGCCATCCTGCGCACCGAGCCGCGCCACGATTTTGACCGGATTGCACTCCCACAAACACGGGCAGTACGGCCATACCCACGGGCGGCATACATTCCGGACGCTGCCGGAGCTTCCGACCCTGCCGCGCCTGCTGCGTGCCGCGGGGGTTTTCTGCGGGATGATCGGAAAACAGCACACCTATCCGCGCGAGGTTTATCCGTGGGATTACGACCGGGGGGATTCCAGTCCGGATCGGATCGATCATCGTGATCCGATGGCGGTGGCCGGCGCGGTCCGCGAGTTCCTGGGCCGCGCCGAGGGGAAGCCGTTTTACCTGCACGTCGGTTTTCCGACACCGCACCGCGAGCCGGACGGCTTTGGCAACAGCGTTGTCCTCCCCGGTGTGGAGAAGCGGATTTACTCTCCGGATGAAGTCCCGGTCCCGGGGTTCCTCCCCGACCTGCCGCCTGTTCGCGACGATCTGGCGGATTATTACCAGGCCGTGTCGCGCTTCGATTTCGCCGTGGGACGGGTCGTCGCCGAATTGGAGAGAAGCGGGCGGGGAGAGGAGACGCTGATCGTGTTGACGAGCGACCACGGCATGCCGTTTCCCGGAGCCAAGGCATCCTTTTACGATTCCGGGCATCGCTGTCCCCTCGTTGTCGTTCCGCCGGGCGGGAAACCCGCGATCGAACGAAGTCCGGCGTTGGTCGGGTGGACCGATTACCTCCCGAGCTTTTGCCAGTGGTTCGGTGTGCCCGTCCCGGAGGAATGCCACGGGCGCTCGTTTCTGCCGGTCCTGGAGACGCGGGAGCCGGAAGGGTGGGAGGAGGTTTTCCTCTCCCATACGTTTCATGGCGTGACCGAGTTTTTCCCCTACCGCATCATTCGCTCGCGGGAGTGGAAATACGTGCTCCTCTTGTATCCCGGGCTGACCGCGCCGATTCCGATCGATATTTACCGGTCGCCATCCTGGCAAGCGATCGAGACGGACCGCGTGGCGAAAATGGGATCGCGGGCGACGGCCGATTTTCTTCATCCACCGGAAGAGCAGCTGTTCCACGTTGCGCGGGATCCCCTGGAAACCCGGAACCTCGCCGGCGATCCGGCCCATGGCGACCGGCTGCAATCGTTTCGCGGAAAGATGCAAGGGTACCGGGAGGAGACGGATGACTTTTGGCTCGGTCCCTGGGCCCAACGTCACCTGCGCGACTGGCGGTGATGCGTCCCCGGGAGAGCGTTGCCGCCCCCGACCTCCCGGTTGTTGCCGCCTTCGGTGCCCGCGCCCAGGATTTTGCCGCTACCGGAAAGAAAAGGTGTTGACACCCGAATAAAAACAGCGAATTCTTACGTAATTCTTAAGCGCTTTCTTTCGGGCTGCGAGCGTTTGTGAGCAGCTTCCTTCTATCTACGAACCACATAGAACCATGACCACTCCCTCATCCCCGCAAACCGCCGGCACTCCCGGCGGGATTCTTCCAACCCGCCCCTCCTTTTGCGCTGTCCGCCGAACCGAAGGCGGGCGACAACCCGCGGCATCGGCCGGGTTGCGACGGATTTCCCTGGCCCTGCTCGGTTTCCTGGTCCTCGGCGCCGGCGGCGCGGGGGCGGGGACGCTGTTCGAGGACAATTTTGACAACAACAGCTTGACCGACAGTGACGAGGTTCCCGGGTTTTGGGACTATAACCTGCCGAGTCAGTTGGTCGGCGAGGGCGGTCTGTCGGTCGACGACGGAAGGCTCCGTTTCACGATCGAGGCGACCTTCAATAACCGGCTCATCCAGTATTTCAGCAGCGACCGGCGATCGGCCTTTGATTTTCAGAACAATCCTGTTTCTTTGGAGGTGAACGATATCGCGTTCGATCTTCCGGCCGAACCCGAAGGCCTGCGGATCTTCCCGGTCGGGTTTACCTCCGGACCGGTGGATTCCTCGACGGGACTGTGGAATTACGGCGGCGATGCCGCCTTTCTCCGGATCGATCCGGCCGCCGCCGGCGCGCTCGGGGTGTGGGTCTCCGACGGTGGCGAACACACCGAGGTCGGAAGCCTGGCTCCGCCGGAAGGGGAGTCGTTGACCGATGTTGTTTTCAGTCTCGACGCGACCGATCTCGAAGTGGCGGCGACGTTCTCCGACGGTTCGACGGCCGACTGGGCGGGAGCGCACGGTTTGAGCGGGCCCTGGGGCGGGGCACACCTGCACCTGCAATACTTTCAGGCGGACGGGACTTCCGAGGACCACAAGACGACCGTCTCGATGGGGCGTCTCGCCATCCTCGGCGACGAGCCTCCTCCACCACCACCGCCTCCGGCGCCAACCCCGGTGCCGGATGACGTGGACTGGTTCCTCGCCGGCGATTTCTCCGATGCGGTTTTCCGCATGGGCGATTCACCCTTCGGCGTGGATAAATGGGAGGGGCGCCGTGCGGGCGATTATCAAATTATCGCCGATCCGGAGGATCCGGAAAACCAGGTCCTGGAGGGCGAGTTGCGGTCGGGCCCGAATTCCTGGATTCGCAAACGGCTGGGCGCCCAGTCGATTGCGGATGGGGAAACGGGTACCTTGTTCTACCGGTACATGGTGCGGAACAGCGATCCGAGCCATTCGATCGGCCTGATTGTCAGCGATATCGACAATCCGACCACAACCAGTGCCGCAGCCGGCTTTCACCGGCTCGACGGAATCGGAACCGAGGGCGTGTTCATGAACAGTGTTCGCGACGGCGGGAGCACGATCGAACTCCACGAGGGCGATGTCGGGGTCTGGTACAACCTGTGGATGGTCTTCGACAATGCCGACAAGACCTATGACATTTATATTGCTCCGGGAGACCGGATGGAGGCGACCGAAGAGGATCGGGTCGGCGCCGGACTGGCGTTCAATGCCTCGGCCGAGAATCAGTCCCTGCACATGTTTTACGCCCGGTTGAGCGGCTCCCGCCGCGACGAGCCGGTTCTCTTCGACCGGATCTCCGTGGATCCGGCGGGGGAGAACCTGAGTTTTCCGGCCGACCCTTATCCGCTGCCGGTGCCGCCGCCGCTGCAAACGCAATTCGACGCACCGGACTACACGGCCGGTACCAATCTCGATGGCCAGAATGAGTGGCTTTTGCTGGATGGATTCAATCCTCCGATCCGGGTGCAAAGCGCCGGAGGGAGCCGGCCCGATTCGCCGAGCGGCGGGTCCCAACTGGTCGAGATGTTGAGCACGTTCCGGGACGCCGTCATCGGCCGGCCCATCGTGGAAGAGCGTTGGCCGGTCTGGAACGGTGTCGTGGATACCGATTACGGGGAGCGCCTGACCGCGCTTCCGTATTCCTATCGCGTTGAAACCGTGGCGACGCCGGGCGCCGCCGATACCGTGGGCACTTTCGGCGTGGATGCCGGAGCGGGCGGTCGGGCGCTGGTCGGCTTCAGCGGCAATTCGTTTGTCGTCGCGGGCGCCGGTGACCTCGAGACGCTTCCGGACGCGACTCCCTCGGCGGACGCCTTCTACCGTTTCGTTGTCGATCTGGTTCCGGGTGAGGGCGCCTTGTTCCACGCCCGTGTTTACGATATGGAGGACAACCTTTTGACCTCGGCCGAGAATGTTGCCGCCGGTACGATTCCGACCACGGCGCAGCCGGTTTATCCGCGCCTTCATCTCGGGGTGGACGAGAATCCCACCTCCTCGTATTTCTACATCGATTCCGTCGAGGTGAGTTGGCTCGAGCCCGAGGTGCCGGCCGATCCCTATTCGGCATGGCTGTCGGCGCATTTCACTCCGGAGGAACAAAACGACGAATCGATCAGCGGACCTCTCGCGGACGCTTCGGGTGACGGCATCGTTAACCTGTTGGCATTCGTCCTGGCCGCCGATCCGCTTCAAAGCAACCGCGGCTTGTTGCCGCTCGCAACGGGCGAAACCTTCACGGTCGACGGTGCCGAAGGCCGATACCTGACCCTCGTTATTACGAGGACCGCCGAGCTGGGCGACGTCAGCCTGGAGGTTCAGACGGCCGACGATCCGGGCGCCTGGGAGGCGGATGCCGTCCTCGTCGAGGCGTCTCCCAACGGGGACGGCACGGTCACGGAAATATGGCGGGACTCGGTCGAGCAGTCGGAAGCGTACCGCCGATTCATGCGGCTCAACGTCTCGCGTCCCTGATGGGCAAAATTGTGGAGGTCCGCCGATCCAGGAAGCGGACGGACCTCCGGAACGGTTAAATGTTTAATCCACGCTTGCAATAATTACGTAATGATAGATTGTTATTCTAACGGTGTTTTCTTCGCTGCCACTCCCGGTCAAAACCGGCTGCCGGCTCCCGTTTCCCAGGCCCTTGCGAACCTCAATCCCATCAAACCATGAACAGACGAACGACGCATGCGTTCACCCTCATCGAGCTCCTTACGGTGATCGCGATCATCGGTATTCTGGCGTCCATCCTGATCCCCGTCGTGGCGAAAGTTCGCGACTCCGCCCGGGACAGCGTGTGCAAAAGCAACCTTCGCCAGCTGCATGCCGCCACGCTTCTATTTGCGAACGACAACAACGACATGTTCCCTCCGGACTACAGTTCCAGTCAGCCAAACTTCCACACACCGGAGGGCATCGGGCATTACCTCGACGTCGACCCGCGCCGCCTGGGGGAGACTCCGGAGATCTACCGTTGTCCGGTTCGCGAGATGATGGTAAACGGCGTCTATGCCTGGTGGCACATCGATTATGCCTTGAACGGTCTGCTCGGCGGGCCGTGGGGCGGTAACCCGGATGACGTCCCCCCTCCCAGCCACACCATGTCCGGAATTCGCGAACCCACCCAGATTATGCTTTATGCCGACTGGAGGGGCACCAACCGGGCGGCCCGGCCGCAGGACGTGATTGGAAACGAAACGCGAACGGCGGTCGTTTTCCGCCACAACGATCGTTCCAATCATGTCTTTGTCGACGGCCATGTTCGCTCGATCGGTGTGGAGGGATATCCCGGCAGCGCGCCGAATCTCGATTCGGCGCACTGGCCCTACGGTTACGGCGGCCGGCTTGACTGATTCGCGGGGATCCGGCCCGCCGGGGTCGGGCTGGCCGGGACAAATTGTTCCCGGGACGCTTATGGCGGTTGACCGCGGGCGTTCTTGCCCTTGACTTCCTTTAAACCTCAACCGAAGTCATGAAGCCACAGAACCCAAAAGTCGTCGTCATCGGAGCGGGAAGCCTTTTTTTCGGCCGAAAGGCCATCTGGCAAATGGCCCACTCGCCCGTGCTCCGGGACGGAACCCTCGCGTTGGTCGACAAGGATTCCCGGAGACTGGAAAAACTCAAGGCGCTGGCCGAAAAGGTTGCCGCCCATAACGGGGTGAAACTGAAGATCGAGGCCGCGACGGACCGGAGGGAGGTGTTGCCGGGGGCAAATTTTGTCATTTTGAGCTTCGCCCGGGACAATGCGCGCTACCGGGGGATCGATTGCGAAGTTTCGGCGAAGTACGGTATTCGTATGTGCTCCGGGGATACGATCGGCCCCGGGGGCGTGTTCCGTGCCATGAGGGAGTTTCCGGAAATTCAGGGCTGTGCGGAAGATGTGCTGGAACTTGCGCCGGAGGCTTGGGTGATCAATTACATTAACCCCACCGCGGTCCACGGCATGGCGCTCAAGCGCTATTTTCCGGAACTGAAATCCTTCGCCATCTGCGACGCGCAGTGGACCCTCAGGGAACGGCTTGCCCGGGCGGCGGGCATCCTCAGTGAAGGCGAGTCTCCGACCCCGGAGCAGGACGAGGCCTGGGATGTGCGTGCCGCCGGGCCGAATCATTTCACCTTTCTGTTGCGGGCGGATTACCGGGGCGTGGACAGGATCCCGGACATCATTGCCTCGATGCGCGTCGATGCGCACAAGGACATGCTGAAGAAGGAGGACCCCAAAAGCTACAGTGGCTCAAAGGGTTTTTTGAACACACCGATTCAATTAAAGTGTTACGAGGAGCTGGGCTGGCTGCCCACCGTGACCGGACATACCAAAGAGTACCTGCGCTACTGGCAGGGAAAGGGCGTCACCGATGAGGAGATTCCGCCGCTGTCGCTTTTTGACGCGAACGCGCGCCTGGGATGGACCGATGAGGTGTGGCGGCGAGTCGACGCCTACCTGGATGGCAGCGTGCCGATCGCCGACTTCAGCACCGAATTCGGGCCCGATCCGGCGACCGACCTGGTCGAGACGATGTGGGGAAATCTGAAGAAACGTTTCTTCATCAACACGTGGAACCGGGGAGCCGTGGAGAATATGGCGGACGATGCCTTCCTGGAACTTTTTTGCGAGCTGGACATGGAAGGTCCCAGGCCGCTCCCGGTCGGTCGTATGCCTCGAGGCATCCGCGGGCTCATGGAACAGGTTCTCGATACGCATGAACTCACGGCCGAAGGCGTTTTCAAACGGGACCTTTCGCTCCTGAGACGGGCCTTGCTGGTGGATCCCTTGACCCATTCAATCGGCGACACCCACGCCGTTTTCGACGAATTGTTCCGTGCCGAGAAGGATGCCCTCGGCGCCTTTCAGGGCTACGAGGGCACCGCCTGAGATGGGGGGGCTCGCTTGCTGGTAAATAAGCCCTCCGGACGGTGACACCGGTGGGCTTGGGGGGCGGCAACAGAAACGGCGGATGGGTTTCCCCATCCGCCGCCTTTCGAAATGAAACCTGGACTCGGATTCCGGTCAGCGCCTTCTGCGGCGCAAGACAACGACCCCCAGACCGATTCCCAGCCCCATAAAAAGGGCTACGGTGGACGGCTCCGGGACGACGGTCAGATTCATGTTGTCCGGGTCGATCGCGAAGTTGTCATACATCGCCGTCTGGCCAATACGGGCGCTACCGGCAAATATGCGCATGTACAGCGATTCGAGATCATCGCCGACCCGTTGCTCGCGGAAGGCGAAGTTTTCCGCCACCAGGTCGTCTTCGGTGGCGTTCCGGAATCCGTTCGACTGATCGACGATGTAGGCGTCGTACTGATGCTCCTGCATGTCGTGCACGATCCAGACCGTGTACCAGACGTTCTCATCGACCGCTGCGACCACCTCCGAACTCCCGCCGTCGCGGAAGCCGTGCATATTGTTCGGGGTTTCTCCGCGAAGCTGATGGTAAGCCGCCCAATTGGTTCCGGATGGCTCAAGCCGGTAGGACGAACCCGCATTATGTGACATGTCAATCCCGCCGGAATCCGGATCGGTTTGGATCAGGGCGTTAAACGTAAGGGTGCCGTAGCGGCCCTGCTCCCCGTTTCCGGAAAAATGCCGGATCGGTTCCGGGAACAGGTTGTACGCGAGCAAATCGTTTCCGTCGCTCGTTACGGACATGACCCGGTTGGCGGGATTGTGCGGATCCTCGGCGATGATGTAGGCGTCATTGGCAACCCAGCCGCCGGTACCGTCGACCGGCTGGCCGATCTGGTAATCGGGGTTGCTGAAATCATCGATCATCAGCCAGCTCATTTGCTGGGCGGTCAGCAGGGGCGCGCCGGCAAGCAGCAGCGCGGCACCGGCAAAAAATGCCGGAAGGCGCCCGAAAACAGGGCGGGTGTGTGGGTTTATTGTCATTGGATTTCGGTTTGGGTTGGTGGGTTGAAAAGTAAGCCCGAAGGGTTGTGGGAACTTACGTAATTCCTAATCGCTTCCGAATTTAAGTCCCGTTTCAGCGGAAAGCGCAAGGAAAATCTTGAGAAAAGTGTGAATGGGTGACTGGGGACGGGTGATTGGTTGGACGGGGCGTGAGGGACGAGGGGCGAGGGAACGATTCTGGATTTCCGAACGAACTCCGAATCACCCGTCCCCAATCCCCCGCCCGGAGCGGAAGGCCGTTGCTTCAGTGTCTGGTTGGGAGTTGACACAATCCTTAACACTCGGTACGGGTTTGGCGGTATAAGCGTTTTATGGCTTCGCGCAGACGGCAGGAAAAAGAGGACCTCGGGTCCGCTGCGGCGCAGGCACTCAATGACGAGTACCTGCGGCCTGCCGAGCGTGTCATCAACTACCTCATGTCGGAGTTCGATCGTCCGGAGCTGCAGGACGGCTGCCGGCTGCCTTCGGTGCGGCAGTTGGCCCGCCAGTTGAACGTCAGTACCGCCACGGTGCAGAACGTGTTCGGCCGCCTTTCGCGGATGGGACGGATCCGCTCGGAGGTGGGCAACGGGAGTTTCCTCGTCGCGGCCAAGGTCCACCGCAAGAGCGTCTACCGCATCGGATTGAACATTCCGCTGCCGTCTCAGACCCCTTACAAGGATTCGAACTGGGCTTTCCGCATCTACGGGGGGATCCTTCACGGCATGCTGCAGAGTCCGACCCCGCTCATGATCGAATCGCTCCCCCTGGATATGCAGGAGGGGAGGGGGAGTTGGGAGAAACTGGCCCGGGCGGCAAAGGAACTGGACGGCCTGGTGCTTTACCCGTCCCTCTACAACCGGCGGCTGCGGTCGCTATTCCGCAAGGAGGGACGGGCCTTTGTGGACCTGAATCCGGCCGACGAGGAGGCCACGGTCAATTTTCTTTCATCCGATTTTTACGGGGCCAGCCGCCGGCTGGGCCGGGTCTGGAAAGATACCGGCCGGACCCGTATCGCCATGGTGATGCACCCGGCCATCGACAAGTCGGTTTCGGTGCGGCTGCGGTGTAACGGGATCATGGCCGGACTGGGCGCCGCGCTCGGACGGGAGGTCACGGTGCGGATCTTCGAGGCCGGCGATGTCCGCCGGGAAACCGGGGCGGCCACCATCGGCCGGGCCCTGGACGAGGGTTTTGTCCCCGACGCGGTGTACGCCGCCGGGGCCCCCCTGGGCCTGGGTGTGGCCGACGCCCTCACCGCCCACGGTCTCCGAATTCCGGAGGACGTCAGTGTCGTCGGGGGCAGCGAATTACGGGGTGAGGAGGCGCGCGATCCGGTTTATCTGACCAGCATGCACCAGCCGCTGGAGCGGATCGGGGAGGACATCATCGCCATGCTGTTGAAACGCATCGCCAATCCCGCCGAGGATGTCCCTGGCAAGTATTACCCCATAAGCTTCGCACCGGGCGATACCACCCGCGAGGAGGAAAACGCCCACTTCACCCCGGATCCCGCCGGGGGAGGGGGAGGTTAACGATTGAACGCGGACCGTGCGTAGGTCCCGGCGGGTTCGTGACCGGGGGTAGGGGATTCGGGATTTGTTCGGAAATCCATACTCGCCGTCATCAAGTTCTTCGAAAACAGCGGCTATCCCGTGGTTGTGGCGACCGGGTTTGCCCCGGGAGATCCGGGGACCCGGAGAATCGGGCGATAAACCCCCTCGCTACGAAGAAATCCGAAAACCTGGCGACGGGGAGTATGGAATCGCCCCCCCGTCCCTCCTGTCTCCTGTCCCCTGATTTCCCCTTCGCCCTCCGCCCTCCGTTGTCCCTGCACCGAACGAATCCCCCATCACCCCATCACCCCGGGGTTCGGAGAGTGTTTAAAAAATATTGACAAGTGTGTCGGTGACGAATCATAAATAACCATCTAATCCCGAACGTTAATCACTTAAACAACTCCTTATGAAATACGCTACCCTTCTACTGGCCTCCGCGTTCGCCTGTTCGGCATCGCTGCAGGCCGAGACGCCCAATATTATATTCTCGGACGATTTCAGCGATCCGAGCGAACTGGAAACGACTGAAATCGGCACGATCCTGATTCCCAGCGAGGAAATCTGGGGTGAGGAATCGGTTGTCAACCAGGGCTCGTTTGACGAGCAGTGGATTCAAGTTAGAGATGTCAATGCGGAGCAGCTTTTCGGCGAAGCCGGAAATAACTACATGGAGATCTGGACCAGCGGATTCGATCCCGGATCCATATGGCTGGTGGGACAGAATCGGTTCTCCGAAGCGTCCGATGTGATCACCATCAGCATGGAGTTTAACCATCCCGGTTCGGATGATCTGGGACCGAGTCTCCGGACGGGTGTCAACAACGTGGTGTTCAATTCCAACCGGGCCCGCCAGGATGCGCGGTTCGAGAACGGAAATTTTGCCGGCGGGAGCAACGTCTACGAGTTGAACCAGCCGCAGCGCCTCGAGCTTATTTACAATAACTCTCCCGATACGATCGCCTACCTCGACGGCCAGGTGGAGCTTATTTCCGATGCGTACGACGTGTGGATCGACGGGGAGCTGATCCTGCGCAACCATCGCTACAATTCCCATGACAGCGATACTACGATCGGCACCGGGTTGGAATCGCTCGCCTTTGTGGTGTTCGGCAACGGCCGCAACCATTTGTACGTGAACGAAGTGATTGTTTATGACGACGCGTTTGTTATGGATCCCGTATCCGTACCGGAGCCCCCGGACGAAGAGGGACTTATCTTTGCCGACGACTTCAGCGATCCTGAGCCCGACGGCACGCCGAACATTGAAATCTGGGGCGCGGACGCCATCGACAACCGGGGCAATGAAGCCAACCAATGGGTGCGCGTGACCG
>PXDC01000120.1 GCA_003565135.1 Verrucomicrobiota bacterium | reverse complement strand
GCCTGGGTGAGGATGTTGTCGAGGCGCCGCACCGGCGTTCTCTTGATCTCCTGCACGAGTTCGTCGCGGGCCTGGGCGAAGTCGGTCAGGGCGAGAGCCGATTCGGCGGCGCCTTTGACCGGAATAAAGGTCGTGAAAATCTGCGGGATATCCTTTTTGGCGATAACTTTGCCGAGGTTCCAGCACAGCGTCCCGTAACAGCGGGCAAAATCGCGCAAGCTGCGGAACTGGTCCATTTTGTTCATGACCACCAGCAGCTTGTGATCGATTCGCCCGAGTGATTCGGTCAGTTCGGTCATGGTCTCGGCGGTGGTGCCGGGACGTTCCGGATCGAAAAAGACCAGGACGAGGTCGGCGCGCTCGGCAAACCAGCGGACCACGGCGGAAAAATCATAGCCGCGCGTGGTATCGGGACCGGCGGCATCGATCATGCCGGGCGTATCGACCAGCGTAATGTCCCGGAGAAATTCGTTCGGCAGGAGGCGCATCCGGAAATGAGAGAGGAATTCCGGACCGATGTGCGCGGCCCCGGCAAAGGGCAGCTCCGGGTTGGAAACGATGGCGCGGCCGTCCTTTTCCTCGCGATGGCGCCCGTGCCGTATGATGGTGAAACAATCGTCCGTCGGCGCCATCCCGGTCCTCTGGATCGGCTCGCCGAGGAGAAAGTTGATAAACGTCGATTTTCCCGAGGAGTGGTTGCCCACGAAAAGGACGTGGGGGCCGCCCGCGATCTCCCCGTCGGCCGGCCGCTTCTCGAAGGCAAATTTCCTGGCCAGAGGATCGATCGATTTACGGTACAGTTCCTGGACCGATTTTGAGGTTTCTTCGAGGAGGTCTTTCACGGCGGGCAAATCTTGAGGGTCGTGGTATTGATTGGCAAGAGCGCGGTTTCCGAAACGGCCTCCCGGGCTGGCGGCGGGCCGTCCCGGGAAGCACCTCAACCGGCCTGCCGGTCCTCCCCGTCCCAGGAATCATCGCCGTTGTCCTCCTCTTCGCCACCCCCTTCATCGGCGCCGCCCTCGTTCCCTTCCGCCAGGCCGACCGCGTTCCCGTGGCGCTCCTTCAACTCGCTCACCGATTCCTGGACCTCGACCGCAAAATCCTTGAGGCGCTCCAGGAGAATCTGCACCTCCTTGTTGGCCTTGAGTCGTTTTTCAAGATCCGGAAGCTTGCCGCTGAGTTCGGCTTTTATGGCGTCGACCTCCTCGCGCACCTTTTCACTGAAGCGTTTGGCGTAGTCGGCCAGAAATTGATCCGAGTATTCGCGCGGCAGATCGGGAAAGAGCTTCTGCAGGTGGGTATCCAGAACGGTACTTATGGCCTCGCGGGCCGGCTCGCCAAGGCGCTTGCGCTTCAGGGGAACCGGGATGGGCTGGGCGGGCTCGCCGTTCGGCCCGAACAGGCGGCGGCGCACGGCGGATTGACCGCGAAAGAGGAGCCAGTCCCAGAATCCTTTTTTCACCGGAATCTTGTCGCTGGAAATGTGGATGGTGCAGGAGGAGGGTTTCCCGGCCTCCTCCATGACGGATTCCAGGCTCTCCCGGAGAATCGGATCGACCGCGAGTTCCAGCCGGTCGAGCGCGCGCAGCGATTCCGCATCCAGTTGCATGCCGCCCAGGGAACCCCCGGTGAGCGAGCGCACCCGCTCGCAGGCGTCGTCGTGAATCCGGCCCTCCTGGCGGCCGAGCACGGAATTGAAATGCGATTCCTGCAGGTCCTGCAGGCTTTCATCGGAATCGAACCACTGCTCGATGGCGTCGGTCAGGGAACCCTGGATCTCCGAACGCAGCCGATTCGAGAATCCTTCGGCCTCCTTGCCATTGCGCGCGCGCAGGTCGTCGAACGCCTTCTCCCACTCGAGCTCGCTCAACCGCTCGACGGCAGCCAGTCGCTCCTTCTCTTTTTTGATCTCGCCTTCCAGCCCGATTTTCTCCTGGTAGAACTGCCAAAGGGCGTCCTCCGAGCAAAACCGCTTGATGTCCTCGGTCAACGTGGCGCCCTGCCGCAGGCTGTCGCCCATAAACTCGAGCAGGTAATCGCTGCTGTTGAGGTAGTCGGTCAGGTCGGTGAGGAACTCGGAAAACGGTTCCAGCAACCGGGGCTTCGGGGCGGACCCGGTGGCGGTGGTGACTTCGCCCTCGCCGGCGGAATCCTCCCCGCCGGCCGCCTCATCCCCGCCGTCCTCTTCGCCCGCCTCCTCCTCGCCCTCCCGCAGGGAGGACGACGCCGCGCTCAGGAGGTCGATCGGGTAGATGCGCAGCCGTCCCTCGTCCGCCGCCCGCCGCAGAGGCGCGCTCATGGCCAGCGATTCGAAAGCGCGGATGATGCGGTCCGGATTCTCGCTCTCCAGGCTGGGACGAAGCGCGCCGTCCGGACCGAGATCCTGCTTGTTGGCATCGATATTGACCACCAGGAAAATCCGGCTGAAGAGGTCGAGCAGGTCGTTAAACTCGGCGAACACCTGTTCGAGAAATAGGTTGTCGGTCTTGACCACAAACACCGCGCAGGCGGCACTATTGCGGAATTCCCGGGTCATGAGGTCATAACCGAATTTCATTTTGCTGTAGAGCCCGGGCGTATCCACCAGCACCGTCAGCGAATCCTTGAGATTCTTGGCCGGGACCTCCACGTCGATCCGGCGGATGGCGTCGGGATAATGGACGCCGGGATCAAAAGCCTCGTCCTCCTCCTCGATCTGCCGGATTCGCTCGGCCAGGGTCTGGTGACCGTCCCGCACCATGCGCTGCATGTAGGCACCGTCGGTGGTGGTCTCCTTTTTGCCGTTATAGCTGGTGGATTGGTACCGGCGCTCCTCGCTGTGCTTGACGTAAACCAGGCAGGGATAGGCGGGAAGGGAAGTCACCTCACTCACGTACGCCGAACTGATTGCGTTCATGAGGGTGGATTTGCCGCTCTTGAGAGGGCCGAAAATAATGACGTATGCCTGCTGCTGCTCCACTTTGTCCACCAGGGCCTTCATCCGGTGGTGAACGTCGGCGAGACCGGAAAGGGGATGTTTGAGGGCCTTGCTCTCGGGTTTTCCCCGGATCTCCTCGATTGTCTGCTGAAGGGTACGGTGAAAGGGGGATAGCACCTCGCCAAGTTCGGTGCAGAAAGTGGAGATTTCAGTTTTCATAGCCCCCATGGTCCCAAAAAATTTGGGCGATGCAATCCGATTCCCGGAAAAGCGGCAGATTCTTCGGGGGGAGAGGCGCTCGCGGCGGGCGCGGCGCCGGTCCGGGGAGCCTCAGGAAGGATAATTCCCGGCGTCGTCTTCGGGGACCGGCTCGGCCTCGCTGAATATGTGCCACCATCGGCGCTGTTCGATAATGACACCGTCCCGCTCGGTCGTGGCGCAACCGCCCATCGCCAACGCCGCCGCGACCAGCACAACAAAAGCAACAACCCGCTTCCCGTAACGCAAATCCATGCGCCGACGATGGCTCACTCGGGCGGAAAATTCCAGCAATTTCGCATGTTTTCCTTACCTTCGGTTCGGTCCTGCGACTCGTTCCGCCCGCCAGCCGATCCGCCCGAGCCGCAGGTCGCCGACGGGCTGGAGTTCGAATCCGGTCACCTCGGAACGCATGACCACGATATTGTCGCCGTGCACCAGGGGAAGGATGGGCAGATCCCGCCGCCACAGGTCCAGGGCCTCCCGGTACACCGCGTGGCGGCGGTCCGGATCGGTTTCGCGCCGACCGCGGATCAACAGGCGATCCATGTCGTCGTTGCGGTAAAAGGAAAAATTACTGGCCGATCCCACTTCGGCGGCCCAGCTTCCGAAGAAAACGGACAGAAAGTTGTCCGTATCCCCGTTGTCGCCGATCCACCCGATGAGCGCCATCTCGTAATCGCCGTGGCGCAGGCGATCGAGGTGACTGCCGAAATCGCGCACCCGCACGTCGACCTCGACCCCGACCTGGCGCAGGTCACTGCGAATGAGTGAGGCGGCCTGGACCGAGTCGGGAAAATACTGGCGCGGAGCGTTCATCACACTCAACTCGAGCGGACGCTCCCACCGCTCCGCGTAGCGGGCGAGAATTTCGCGGGCCCGATCCGGATCGTGGACCACCCGCTCCGGGTCCTCCGGATAACCCAGGAACCCCGGCGGAACGGGCGCGTCCGCCACCGTTCCCGCTCCGTCCAGGGCCGCCTCAACCAACCGTTCCCGGTCGATGGCGAGAAATATGGCTTCCCGGATCTCCGATTCGGCCAGCCGTTCCTCGAGGCCGTTGAACGCAAGGTAGCCCACGTTCATGCCGGGCGCCCGGTGTACCGTGAACCGTCCGTCGCCTTCCAGCGCCTCCACCTCCGCCGGCTGCAGGCCATCCAACCCATGCACCTGCCCCGCCCGCAACTCCATCAGACGGGTGGTGTTTTCCGGCACCACGCGGAAGATCAACCGCTCGAACCGCGGGGGGACGCCCCAGTAATCGGGGTTTCGCTCCAGGACGATCGATTCGTTGCGGTTCCACCGCACAAAACGGTAGGGACCGGTGCCGACCGGGTGGTGCCGCATCCCGGACCCGTGGTCCGTCAGCGCCCGGGGACTGACCAGCGACACCGGGAAGATGGCCAGGGAGTGCAGCAGCGATGCGTTCGGTTCGCTGAGCGTGAATTCGAGCGTCATGGGTCCCGTCACCCTCACGTCATCGATTTCCTGATACAGGTAGTTCCAGTACTGGAAATTGGCGCCCGGAAGGTGGGCGGGATGACCCGGGTCCATCTGCCGCCGAAAGGAAAACAACGCGGCCTCCGCGTCGAGAGGAGTCCCGTCGTGGAAGGTCACCCCCTCGCGAAGTCTAAAGGTGTAGGTGAGCCCGTCTTCGGAAACGGAATACTCCTCCGCCAGCGCCGGCTCGACGGCGACGGTGCCGCTGCGGAAACGCACCAGGCCCTCGCAGATCTGGGCCAGCACATTGACCGACTCGCCGTCGTCCACATCCGCTGGGTCCAGTCGCTGGGCATCGCTGCCGCGGGCGAAAACAAAGGTATCCGGTTCGCCTCCGCCGGGGCCGCAGGCGGCGAGAACGATTCCCGCCGCAACGCCCGCCAGGATCCCGGCAAGAGTATAAAAACGATTCCCTTTCATGCGTCCCAATGAAACGTCACCGGTTTTTCCAGTTCCGGGTGCAAGCTCTGGTAAACCGGGCACGTCAATGCCGCCTGCTCCAGAGCTTTCCGGTCGGCTTCGGGAAATTCGCCGGGAATGTGGAACTCCGTAGTGATCCGGGCGATACGGCGCGGGGGCGTGGCGGACATCTCCTTCACCACCTGCATACGCATCCCGCCCAGATCGAGCCCGCGCTGCCGGGCGACGATTCCCATGATCGTGGCCATGCACGAACCGAGCGCCGTTGTCGCCAGATCGGTCGGGGAAAAGGACTCGCCCCGGCCGTGGTTGTCCACCGGGGCATCCGTTTCCACCCGTCGCCCCGACGGTCCGTGCACCGCCTCGCAGCGGAGTTTTCCCTTGTAGTCGATCCGGATAGTAACCATGGGACGCATTGTGGAAAGGGCGGGAGCGCAAGTCAAACGCGGGGCCCCAACCTCCCCGGATACCACAGGGGATCAGGAATTACACTATTGCCCTTTAGGTAAAGTTTGGTTTTCTCGACCCCAACATGCTCGCGACCGTCTCATCCGCCGCACTCCAGGGGATCGACGCCGTGACCGTCCAGGTCGAGGTGAATTCCGGGGAATCCGGCGAACCCAAACTGATCCTCGTGGGCCTTCCCGACGCCGCCGTCAAGGAATCGGAGGATCGTGTCTTTTCCGCCCTGAGCAACAGCGGATTCAAGATGCCCCGGACGCGGACCACAATCAACCTCGCCCCGGGAGACCTCAAGAAGGAGGGCCCCTTCTACGACCTCCCGATCGCCCTCGGCATTCTCGACGCCACCGCCCAGATCGAACCGGGAGTGACCAGGAATTTCCTCATCGCGGGGGAACTCGGCCTGTCGGGGGAAACCCGGGCCGTGAAAGGCGCGCTCGCCATGGCCCTGTTGGCCAAAAATGCCGGCAAGCGGGGGGTCCTGCTGCCGGCTCATTCCGCGCGCGAAGCCGCCCTGGTCGACGACATCGAGGTGTACCCGGTCGATTCTCTCGATGCCGCCCACCGCTTTCTCACCGGGCAGCTGCCTATCGAGCCGCTCGGCCGGGACGCGTTCTTCGCCGCCGCCCCACCCCGCCCCACGGCCCGGGCGGACTTTTCCGAAATCAAGGGCCAGCAAACGGTGCGGCGCGCCGTGGAAATCGCGGTAGCGGGGTCCCATAATATCCTGATGATCGGTCCGCCGGGGTCCGGAAAATCGATGATCGCCCAGCGCATCCCCACCATCATGCCGGAACCCGAGTTGAATGAATTCCTCGAGATCCTGCGTATCCAGTCGGCCGCCGGCCGCACCCTTTCGGGCGATCTCGGGTTCCTGGAACGCCCCCACCGCTCCCCCCACCACACCATCAGCGACGTCGGCCTCCTCGGGGGCGGTAGTATACCCGGCCCGGGCGAAATCTCCCTGGCCCACCAGGGCGTGCTCTTCCTCGACGAATTACCCGAATTCAAACGGTCCGCCCTGGAGGTGCTCCGGCAGCCCCTGGAACAGGGGAGTGTGACCATATCCCGCAGCGCGGGCAAGGTCACCTTTCCCTGCCAGTTCATGCTCGTGGCGGCCATGAACCCGTGTCCCTGCGGTTACCTCGGCGACGCCAAACATGAATGCCGTTGCAGCCCGACCCAGATCCAGCGCTACCGCTCGCGCATCAGCGGTCCGCTGCTCGACCGCATCGATCTGCACGTGGAAGCGCCCGCCCTTTCCATTGAGGAGTTGCGCTCGGAAAAGGAGGGCGAGGATTCCGCCACGATGCGGGAACGCATCGCCCGGGCTCGCGAACGTCAGCACAGCCGGCTGGCCGGCTCGTCCGCTCCCGCCAACGCCCGCATGAACCACAGCCAGCTCCGTCGTTTCTGCGCGCTGGACGACACTCTGGGCAACCTCCTCCAGCAGGCCATGGAGGAGTTGTCCCTTTCCGCCCGCGCCTACGACCGCATACGTAAGGTGGCGCGGACCATCGCCGACCTGGAGGATGCCGATGCAATCGATGCCCGCCACCTCCTCGAAGCCATCCAATACCGCAGCCTCGACCGCAATCTTTTTTATTGAAGGTTTTGCCTTCGGCGGCGGTTTGTCCAAAAAAGGGTACCCATGACCAGCTATTGCCACCCTTCCGCCACCGCATCCCGCGCCAGCGCGGCATTCTGCCTATGCCTGTTCGCGGTCGTCGCCGGATGCGGTCCCTCGGAGAGCCCGGTCGAGTCCGGCATCCGGGAACAGATTCTGCACATCAACAACGCAACCGATATCCAGAATCTCGACCCGCACACGGTGACCGGCCTGCCGGAATTCCACATCGTCTCGGCCCTGTTCGAAGGCCTGACCGGGATCGATCCCGAGGACATGAGCCCGGCGCCCGCGGCGGCGCGGGATTGGGAGGTGTCCGAAGACGGAACCGTCTACACGTTTCACCTGCGCGAGGACGCCGTCTGGTCCAACGGCGATCCCCTCACGGCCGGCGATTTCCTCTTCAGTTTCGAACGCATCCTCTCACCCGGCCTCGCCTCGCAGTACGCCTACATGCTCTATCCGATGCGCGGGGCACGCGCCTTCCACCAGGAGGAAACCGCCGATTTTACGGATGTCGGCGCCCGCGCCACCGACGACCACACCCTTGAAATCACCCTCGACCACCCGGTCCCCTACTTCCTCAGCCTGGTCAGCCACAATACCTGGTACCCGGTCCACCCGGACACGATTCTCGCTCACGGCGAAATCGATCAACCGGGCACCCGCTGGATTCGTCCGGAAAACTTTGTCGGCAACGGCCCGTTTACCCTGGAGCGCTGGGCCACGGGACGGAAAATCGAGGTCGAAAGGAACCCATTCTACTGGGATGCCGGCCGCATCCACCTCAATGAAATCCATTTCTACCCGCTCGAACCGCAGGTTGGGGAACGGGCTTTCCGCGCGGGCCAGCTGCATCTGACCGATCCCGTTCCTTCGGAACGCATCGCCTACTACCGCAACGTACGCCCGGAGGTCTTTATGACCGACGACTTTTTCGGCACCTACTACTTCCGGATCAACGTCACCGTCCCGCCCCTCGACGACCCGCGGGTGCGGCTCGCCCTGTCCCTGGCGCTGGACCGGGAAATGATCGTCGACAACGTCTACGGCGGCGAGCGGCCCGCGGCGTACTCCTTCGTTCCGCCGGGGGCGCCCGGCTACGCCCCCGAGCCGGTCGTGGAACGCAACCTCGACCGGGGGCGCGAACTGCTGGCGGAGGCCGGTTATCCCGGCGGCGAAGGGTTCCCCGTCCTGCGCATCCTCTACAACACCTCGGAGGAACACAGTGCCATCGCCCAGCTCGCCCAGGAAATGTGGCGGCGCCACCTCGGGATCACCCTCTCCCTGGAAAACACCGAATGGCAAGTCTACCTCGACCGCACCAACCGGCTCGAATACGACATCGCCCGCTCCGGGTGGATCGGCGATTACCTCGACCCCTACAATTTCCTCAACACCATGGCCGGCGGGGGCGGGAACAACCGCACCGGCTGGGCCCATTCCGAATACGACGCCCTGCTCGATGAGATCGCCCGCACCCGGGACACCAACGTACGCCTGCAGCGGATACGGGAAGCGGAAACCCTCCTGGTGGAGGAAGCCCCGGTGGTCCCGATTTTCTTCTACAACCGCATGTACCTGAAGCACCCCGCCCTCCGGAACTGGCGCCCCACCCCCATCGGCTACCGCTCGTACAAGGACGTCAGGCTGTCCGCCCAAGACTGACCCCATGCCGGCCTACATAACACGTCGTTTCCTGGAGGCGGTTCCCGTCCTCTTTCTGGTGATCACGGTCTGCTTCTTCCTCCTTCGCCTCGCCCCCGGCGGCCCCTTCAGCCACGAAGTCGAGATCCCCGCCGCCACTCTCGAACGCATGGAGGCCCATTACGGCCTCGACCGCCCCCTTTTCCTCCAGTACACGGGTTACCTCGGCAGCCTGCTCAAGGGAGACCTCGGCCCTTCCTACCATTACCCGACCCGCACGGTTAACGAAATCATCCGCGACCACCTCCCCGTGTCGCTCGAGCTCGGTGTGTGGGGATTGCTGGCGGCGCTGCTGATCGGTATCGGCGCCGGCATCACCTCCATGATTCGCCCCGACTCCTGGCTAGACTCGATTCCCATGGGCGCGGCCATGATCGGGATCTGCCTGCCCACCTTCGTTCTCGGCCCACTCCTGGTCCTCGTGTTCTCGCTGTGGCTGGGCTGGTTCAACGCCACGGGATGGAACACCGCCGGCGACCGCGTTCTCCCGGCGCTGACCCTCGGCCTTTTCTACGCCGCCTACATCGCGCGATTGACGCGGGGCGGCATGAGAGAAGTGGTGCGACAGGACTTTATCCGCACCGCGCTGGCCAAAGGCCTGCCGCGATCCGTAGTCCTGGCCAAACACGCCCTCCGCCCGGGCATCCTGCCCGCACTCGCCTTCCTCGGACCGGCCGCCGCCGGACTGCTTACCGGTTCGTTCGTGGTGGAGACGGTCTTTCATATTCCCGGGCTCGGACGTGAGTTCGTCAACGCCGCCTTCAACCGCGATTACACCCTTGTCCTCGGCGTGGTGGTCCTCTTCGCGGTCATGATCCTGCTGTTTAACCTGCTGGTCGATATCGCCCAGGTCCTGCTCAACCCGCGTCAACGTTTCGAATGAGTACGACCGTCTCCACCACCGCATACCGGCCGCGCGCCGAGCACTTGTCCCCCGGACGGATGGCCTGGAAGCGCCTGCGGGCCAACCGCATGGCGATGGCCGGATTGGCGTTCCTCGTCCTCTTCTCCACCCTCTGCGTCGCCGGCCCCTGGTTTTCCCCGTACGGTTTCCAGGAGCAGCCGCGCATCGCCGAAGGAGCCATCCCTCCGGGAAAGGATCACTGGCTGGGAACCGACCACCGGGGACGCGACCTCGCCACGCGGCTGTTCTACGGGGGCCGCATCTCTCTGCTGGTCGGGCTGCTCGCCACCGCCGTATCGCTCACCATCGGCGTCAGCTACGGCGCCCTGTCGGGCTTCCTCGGCGGCAAAACCGATTCCGCCATGATGCGGGCCGTGGACATCCTCTACGCGCTGCCCTTCACAGTATTTGTCATTTTGCTCATGGTCTTCTTCGGCCGCAGCCTCGTTCTACTCTTCCTCGCCATAGGGGCCGTGGAGTGGCTCACCATGGCGCGCATCGTCCGGGGGCAGGTCCTCTCCCTGAAACAACGCGCCTTCGTGGAAGCGGCCCGGATCCTCGGTCAACGCCCGGGAAAACTGCTCTCCGGCCACATCCTCCCCAATGCCGCCGGCCCCATCATTGTCTACACCACGCTCACCATCCCCAACGTCATGCTGCTTGAGGCCTTCGTCAGTTTTCTCGGGCTCGGGGTGCAACCGCCCATGAGTTCCCTTGGTCTGCTCATCAACGATGGCGCCACCTCGATGGAGGGTGCCCCCTGGCTCCTCCTCGTTCCCGGGCTCGCCTTTGCCCTCACCCTCTTCTCCCTCAACTTTCTCGGCGACGGCCTGCGCGACGCCTTCGACCCCCAATCCGGCAACTGACAGAGCCCACCGCCACGCGAAATCGAGCTTTCTTGTTTATTTGCCTGGCAAATTATTCTTGAGTTTTCAGACGATACTGCCACGGTGTGGGGTTATGAATATTCGAAGGCCGAAAAGATTGAAGGTGGCCGGTACCAGCGCGGTTTATCATTGTAT
>PXDC01000457.1 GCA_003565135.1 Verrucomicrobiota bacterium | reverse complement strand
GAGCCGGTGAGCCGGGGAAGGGGTGAGGGGGTGAGGGGGTGAGTCGGAGAGCCGGAGAGCCGGTGAGCCGGGGAAGGGGTGAGGGGGCGAGGGGGGAGTCGGGGAGTGGGGTTTTTCTGGAGGGCAAGGCTCCGCCCTTGCCGCGGCGCGGACGGAGCCGCTCCCTCCAGATTGGTACCGGCTCCGCCGGGTTGGGCTTAACCGAGTGGCATTCGGCTTCGCCGGGATTACGGTAGGGCTTTGATTCGGAAAAAGCGGGCTGTGTCGCCGTTTTCTTTTGGCAGGGAGGCGGGAAGGCGGTTGCCGTCCCCTTCCACCGTCTTCAACTCGCTCCAGGAGTGAAGGTCTTGCGATTTTTCGATGAGGTAGGCACGGCCTTGCTCGGTCAGGAAATCAAGCTGGAAGCCGCCTCCGTTGATTTGTGCGATCCGCGGCTCCGCCGGCGCCAGGATGTGCAGATGCACGGTGAACTGCCGGGGTTCGTTGCCGCCGGTCGCGGTGACCTGGAACGAAGCCGGACCAGTGAAACCCCCATCCGGAATAAAGCGAGCGGTAGTGCCATCGCTTAGCAACATCACGGTTCCGTTTTCCGCCGAGGACACGACGAACTGTAACCCGGACGGATCGCCCCAGGTCAGTGCCATGAGGGGCAGATCGATGGGGTGATCGCCGAACGCCCGGACGACGGGTGCCTCGGCGGCGGGATCGACCGTGAACGAGTAAACGCCCGCGCGGACTTCCAGGGTGATAAAGCCTCCGTCCACGTCGATGATGCGCACGCCTTCCGCTTCGCGAACGGGGACTTCGCTTTCGCGGACGTGCCACCATGCGTCGCCCGGCAGACGCAGCTCCGCCGTGGTGTTGGCGGGTACGTTGAGGTCGAACCGCAGGCGGTCGTCGTCCGTCTCGAAGGCCGCTTCGATCGTACCGGATAGCGTCGGCACCCGGATTTCGGCCTGCTCGAGGCCGCCCGGTTGCGGCTTAACCGTAAAGCGCCGGTGAGCTGGCTCCAGGATTTCGATGCCGAAAACGCCCCTGGGAATCAAATACACCGGCGAAGCTCCGGCCGGGTGGGAATAAGTGGTGTTGTTTTTGAGCGAGGGATCCCAGGTCTCCATTGTGGTTCCGGCGCCGATGGCGATCATGTTGCGCCAGCTTTTGAGATCGTCGCTGGTAAGCAGGTCGAGGGCGTCCTCGGCGCGCCTCAGGGCGAAAAGGGCTTCCACCTGATAGGCCGCCGAGAAGATGTTGCCCACGATCCGGCGGTCGGCCAGGGCTTGAGCGGCTACCGCCTCGCGGTCGGTGGCGATTCCGAAGGCTAGCGGAAAAATGCTCGCATGCAGGGCATGGTGATCGACGTCGAGCCCGTCCCGGTACAATCCCGTTTCAGGGTCGAAGAGGTGGCTGTTGATTGCGTCGGCCGCGGTGTCGGCCAGTCCGGTCAGTTCTTCGGCCTCGTCCGGACGGCCCAAAGTCTTGGCGATTCGACCAAGGTCCCGCACGCTGCGCTCGTTATAGGCGTTGATCACGGTGTTCACGTCGGTGAACACGTAACCGTCGCGCAGGCCGGCCGGCCAGTCGATGAGGTCGGTCCACGCGTCCGGATGGTGAGCGCCGCCGGGACTTTTGACCACCAGTCCGCGGTGGTCCATGAAGTGCCGGACACTCTTGGTGTCGCGCAGCAACTCGTAGTACCGTTCCAGTGAGCGGTCGTCGCCGGTCTGCAGGTAGTCGCGCCAGGCGGCACTGGGAGAAGTGAGTTTCCATTCCGTGGGCCAGGTGTAATTGAAATACAGATACTCGGTGGAATAACGGGCCAAAGCGAACTCGCGGTCCAGGGCGTAATGGGCGAGTTGATGGAGGTAGGAGTCGCCTTCGTAAGCCCGGCGCTCGCGTGAGGGGGTGTCCATGTAAAGGTCCATGCTCAAGAGGCGAATGCTGTCACGGGAGAAATCCCACACTTCGTCGAGATGCGGGTCCGACGAAGAAAAGGCGGCGGCTTCGTCGTCGAAGGGGTAGATGAGTCCTATACCGACGATGCTTTCGGCCGCCGCGCCCTCCGGCAGGCCGTGAACTTCCGCGTAGCGAAAGACCCGGTATCCGAAATGCTCGAGCGTCTGTTCGCCTTCGGCCAGGGTCCAGCGGTCGCGGTAATGATTGCCGGTGCGCATTTGGTAACGGACGGTTCCGTTGCTGTTCAGCTCTTCGCCCAGGCGGATATCGACTTCGTCGCCCTGGGATCCGTTCACGTTTATGCGAAGCCCGCCCACCACGGTGCGGCCGAAGTCGAGCCGGTAGGCTCCGGGGCCGATCTCGTTTACGGTCACCGGTTCGCGCGTTTCGCGCTCCAGGTTGCGGGTTGGCATCCCGGTCAGGCCCTCGATGGAGGGCTTCGCAACCGGTGCGTTCCAGTTTGAGCTGTCGAATCCGGGGCTGCTGAAGCCGTGCGGCCAGCGATCGGCGCGAAGGTATTCCCGCGGCGCATAGTAGTAGCTGTCGTGCCCCGCGTTGCCCACGTCCAGGTAAAGGTCCGATCCGCTGCGGGCTTCCCAGTCGTCGGTGTTGGTGGCGATGATCTGCCGGTCGCCGTTCACGTAGACGATGTTGAGCTGGGCCTGAACGGCTTGTCCCGAGGCGGCGTAGGCGACGAAAGCCAGGGTGTTGGCGCCCGATAACAGGCGGTCGGTCACGTCGAAGGCATTGTAGAGATTCATACCGTCGTAGCCCCGGGCGGGTCCGATCCCAACGAACTCACCGTTGAGTTCGGCCCGGTAAACATGTTGCGCCGCCGGCTCCGGCGAGAGACCCGTCGCGTAGAGGGTGGCGTAGGCGATGGGCTCGGCGGGAACCTCGAAATCGGTACGGAGCAACGCCCAATCATTGCCGGAGCGGGGAAAGTCGTCCGGGTCGCTGTCTTCGGAGGAAGGTGAAAACAAACACCGCTCCCCACGTCCGAGGCGAAGGCCGTCCGCGGTCAGGGAGCCGCAGGGAAACGGGTTTTCCGCGATCAGGTCGGAATGGAGAAGCACGACGCCGTCGGTTGAAAGCACCTCGAGATTGGCGTAGGTGGCCTGTTCGAAATTGCCGTGACGGAAGCCGACCGTCCCGCGGTCAAAGCTGTTGTCCTCGGTCTGGTCGATCAGTTCGCCGTCGATAAAGGTCCGAATGGTGTTGCCGATGGCCTCGATGGATACGCGGTAGGTGGTTTCCGTCTGAAGGTTGAAGGGAAGGGGAACGACCTCCAGCACGAAAGAGCCCCCTTGGAAAACGTGCCGGGCCAGTTCGTTGGGCCCGGAGCGAAGCTGCCACATGTAGTTGTTGTCCGCATCCGCGGCGCGGAACCAAACCGTGGCGGCGTTCTCGTGAATGGTGGCGTCAAAGCTGATGGTGTAGTCCTGCCAGTTCAGCCAGGGGTCGTCAGGGTCGGCCGCCCATATCGGCTCCGCGATCCAGGTGTCGTGCAATCCGGTCCCCAGAACCGCTGGTTCCGCGAATGGTCCGGCCTGATCGTTTTTGTCCCAGGTGCGCACCGTCCAGTAGTAGCGGGTGGCCGGCTCCAGCGGCGGTCCGGCGTAGGCAACGGCGGCGTTGGCTGAGGTTTCGATCCGGCCCGAATCCCAGACGTCCGCCTCACCCGCCGTCAGGCGTTCCGGATCGGTGGCCACCAGGATCTGATGGGCCGTCTGGATGGCGCCGCGACGGGGGTCCTGCACGATCCAGGAAAACCGCGGGCCGATCAGGTCTTCCACCGCCAGGGGCCGGGGGTGCAGGTCCACCAGAAGGCCGGTGGGAGCGCCGGGGGCGTCGGTCGGCGGCGGCTCGGCCCAAACATTTTGAAAACCGGCGAACCCGGTCGCCAATCCGAGGCCCAGGACCAGAGTCAGGCGATTAGTTTTACGGAGGAAGAAGCGTTTTATCATGAGAAGGTGCCGTTTGAGTCTGCCGTTGCCGGTATCCGACCGGCGATCGGAAAAGCGAGCCATTGCGGGCCGCAGTATAACGTTGGACGCCGGTTTTTTCAGGCCGATCGAGAGAAAGGTTTCACCGGTGCGCCAGGATGGCACGAACGGGCTTTACCCGGCAAAAGCTTTGCCGCTTGAATCGTTGCCGGGGCTCTGCCGGTTTTTTCGCCTTATCCCAGCCCGGCGGAGCCGGTACCAAAAAGTTTTCTGGAGGGCGGCGCTCCCGCGCCGCCGCGTGGTCCGCTGTTCCTGACGTTTGGCGCGTACGAACCGAATCCCGCCGCCGTTTCCGTCCGGCACGTTCTTCGGCCATGCGGGAGCACGTCCCTCCAGGAAATCCTGCGCGTTTGGCGCAAGATTTCAGTAGTAAGGGACTAATGATCGGAAAGGCGTCCGCAAGCGGACACGCCACAGGCGGATCGATGTCCCTAGAATTCTGACTGGCTTAATAATCCTCGCGATCCGCCGGAAATCGATCCAGCCTTATGTTTTCAAAAGGGAGACGAAAAAGCGCGTGCCATTGCGGATGAACATCAGGGTGGGTAATCGGGTAGATATTCAGGAAAGCCGTTGGTCTAGCAGCCTGTCGGACTTAGGCTACCGGCGAAGTCCGACAGACTCCTAACGGAACAGCGACGTGAGTAATCGTATTGTGGAATTGTTGCGCGCCTATCGGGAACGTCCGCCTGAGGAGGCGGAAAAGGGGTTGCGCGAGTTTATCGCCGGACGGGATCCGTACCTGTTTTCCCATCACCCTGCGGGACCGTCCTTTCGGGAGCACGTATGGCAGATCGGCGGCCTGTATTTCTGCAAGGGCTGCGTCATGACGGCCGCCGGGATGCTTTTCGGGGGGTTGCTGTTTGCCGTTACCCGGTGGTTGACGCTGCTCGACGATCTCCAGGTGGCGGGCGTTTTTCTGATTCTGCTCGCGCCGACCCTGATCACGCACCTGCTCGACCTCCCGCGTCCGTGCAAGCACGTAAGCCGCTTTCTTTTGGGCGTCCTGATCGTTTCCGCCATTTTCATGCTGTTCGTCACCGATTCCTGGCTGGTGCGCGCCGTGATCGTGGGCACCTATTTCGCGGTGCGGATTCCCCTGGAGCGCAAGCGCGACCGCATGAACCGCAAGTTGCCGGAAACCAATGATAAGCAGAGGGAAACCTGATGGGGGTCGCTGGCGGGCGGTTTTTGTGGCGTGCCCGCTTGCGGGCGCTTCCCGGATCACGCCACCCAGGCGCTCGCGAGCGAGCACGCCACCCAGGCGTTCGTAGTCCCAGCCCGCCGGGACACCAGTGATTCCCCCCGTGCCGAATTGAGGTTCAGGTGTTATATAAAAGGGGGAGGATGGGGATTTTTGTCATGATTTCAAAGCGATGGAAGGGCATGCCGGCGGTGTCGGCTTTGGTGTATTTGTTGTCGGCGACTGTTGTCTCCTTCGCCGCCGAATCCCGGCCCGCATTGGAGCTGAATCATCCCTCAGTTCCCTATTTTAACGCCAATTCGCTGGACCAGCCGCGCCTGGAGGCGGTGCTTACCCGCAACGGCGTTGTGGTGGAGGACCTTCGGTACGATCCCTTTACCGGAAACATGGAAATGGCGCCGGCCGTGTTTAAGGCGTTCATCGACACCGGGGCCTCCGGCTTCACCATCAGCCATCTCCATGCCGAGCCCAACGAGTACACTGAGGCGGTCTTCCTCGATTTTAAACCCGAGGATGTCCTCGGCCAGTACACCAATCTCGGTTTGGGCGGCGAGGAGGTCGGCGATGTGATTGGACAGTTCGGCTTGAGAATCCGCAACGGTCCCGTCGACCCTTTCGGCATGGCGGGCGATTTTCTGGAGGAATTCCTGCCCTACGAAAGCGGTTTCGACCTGTGGTTGCGCCAGGCGCCCGGAGTGGGCGAGGTGAACGAGGTCGATCTCGGCGGCGGCATGGTTTATCAACTGGTCAGTCCGGTGAATATTATCGGCATGCCCGTGATCGAACAGCGGGTGATGGTGATGCGCTGGGAGCGCAACGAGTTTCTGGAGGCGCTTTTTCCCGAAATCCGCGAAATGCACACCTTTCTCCTCGGACACGAGGATCCGGCCATACCGGAGACCAACGTTACCCTCGATCTGGAAATGAGGGATTTTGTGGGGGAACCGGACCCGGGCGAAGTCAACCCCACGACCAGTCGCAATCCGCTCCTGCGCGATGTTACCATCAGTCACGATCCCGAGCGGGACAGCGTGACGGGAAACTGGTTGTTCGATACCGGGGCGGGCGCCTCGTTCATCAGTTTTGACTGGGCCCGGACCATCGGGTTGATCCCGGAGGAGTTCGAGAATCTCGAGGCTTTTGTCGTGGAGCATACGGCGAACGAAGGAATTATTTCCCAGGTCGGCGGCATCGGCCCGAACACGGTCACCGTGCCGGTATTGGAGTTGAACGAGATCCGTATTCCGGCCCGCGAAGGATTCGATCTGGTGTGGCGGAATGTTAAGATCCTGGTGTTCGAACATCCCGAACTGGCCGCGCTTGAATTGGAGGGGATTTTTGGAATGAATTTGGTGGGGCCGGCGGTGACCATTGATGCGAACGTGTTGGAGGGCGTGAACGTCTCCGATCCGACCCTGCTCTTGACCTTTTTCGACGATATCACACCGTCGCCCTTTTCCTCGATGGTATTCGAAGTGACCGGCGAAGAGACCGCCGAGTTGCGCCTGTTCGCGGACCGCGAACTCCCGGCGGCGCATACGTCGATTTCCTTCGCCGCCTGGCGGGAAAGCCAATTCGGGGCCGATGCGTCCGATGACGCCGTGAGCGGTCCCTTGGCCGATCCCGGAAATTTCGGATTGCCCAACCTCTTGCGCTACGGATTCGCCATGGACGGCTTGCAGCCGCAGCGCGATCACCTGCCCGCTTTGACCTGGGCGGCGGCTCCGGCCGACGACACTTCGGGCGACGGACCGGTCCTCGTTTTCCAGCGCTTCCGCAACACCACCGGCGTCGACTACCGGGTGGAATTTTCTCCCGATCTTGAAGGGTGGCAGCCCGTGGAAGACGTGACCTGGGAGGTTTCCCCCCTCGATGCCGAGCGCGAGACTGTCACCGCGCGCGTCATGGACCCCGTCCCCCCCAACGGCGGCTTTTTCCGGGTCGTGGTCGAGAAAGTTGACTGAGCCCGGAGAATTACACCGCAGAGACGGGATGAGCGCAGAGGTTCCGCTATTGTAGCGTGCGGATATTTTCTGGCCCGCCTGGTATTTTGGATTTTGGATTGCGGATTTTGGATTTAAGTCCTGCGCATTGCGCAAAATGAGGAAAGCGCCTTTTCCTTGGACCCGGGAAACGACTGCTCGCGGAGCGAGCTACTGAAAAATCCAAAATCGCAAATCCAAAATCCAAAATAAATGTCCGTTGGGTGCCTGCAACGGGTCACTCCTCTCACATCGGGCGGAAGGCCCAATGCTGCCTCCCCGATCTTCCCCTTCGTGCTCTCGGTGCTCTTCGTGGTTAACCTCCTCCCTGCCTCCCTATCCGCGTTCATCAGCGTCATCCGCGGTTAACCCTCCGGTCGACCTTCTTCCGTCGGTCGGAGGGTCGATTTTGCATTTTCGTGACAAATCGTTTTCCCGGGAACGGTATTCTGTTAGGAAATGCAGAACGTTTCTTTTGTCCCATGAACCGAAACCCGACCTTTTTCTGGCAGGGGATGCTGATCGTCCTGCCGGTGTTGGCCCTGGCGGCCGCGGGCGGCGTTTCGTTGTGGCAGGACCGGGAAACCGTGACCCTGGAGGCGCGCCGGGCGGCCGGGCAGTTCGCTGAGCCGTTGGCCGCGTTCCTGGAGGAGGAACTGGGAGAAGCGCTCCGGGCCGAAAACGAGCGCGTATTCCCTGAACGAAACCGCGAGAGCGACGTCGCCCAGGTATGGACGCGGGGCAACCGGATCGATCAACAGGGAAACCTGGTGCGGGTGGGGCCGCACGGCGGTCCGGGCGATTTCCCGCGCGTCCCCTTGTCCGGGGCGTTCCCCCGACAACGTTTGGATGCCGGGTCGGCCGCCGACTGGCAGGAGGCCCTGGCGGCGGAGTATGCCGATCCGGGCGCCGCGATGGAGGCGTACCGCCGCTTCCTGGAGGGGGAGCCTCCCGAGCCGTTTCGGGCCAACGCCCGCTACGCCCTGGCGGTCCTGCTGGCCGGCTCCGGGCGCAACGATGACGCGATGGAGGTCCTGGAATCGTTGGCGGGTGTCCCGGAAGTCACCGAGTCGGGTTTGCCGCTGGCGGTCCTGGTCGATCTGCAGAGGGTTAAGGGATACGCGGCGGCGTTGCGCGGCGGCGAGGAAGAGGTTCGCGCGCCTTTGCGGACGGCCGCCGACGATCTGGGCCGGCGGGCGCTGCAGCGGGCCTCCGTGGCGACAATCTCGGTTTTGCAGGCGGCCGAGGATGCGTTGCGGGGATTGGACGCCGAGGCGACGGAACGAATCCGCTCGGCCATCGCCGCCTGGCGGACCGATGAAATCACGCGTGGTTTTTTCCAGTCGTCGGGGCCGTTCGTCTCCGGCGATCCCGAAGTCCGGGGCGCGACCTGGAGGGAATGGAACGGCGAGGTCTGGCTGGTGGCGACGACGCCCTACGATGGCGGGGAAGCCGGGGTAAACGGCTCCGGGAACGGTCTTTATTCCGTGCACCTCTTCTCAGAGCCGGTGGTGCGCGAAGCGCTCGACCGGTTGTTGGCCCTTCCGCGATCCCGGCCGCCGGACTCCATGGGGATGACCGTTCATCTCGATGGGCGGTCGCTCGCGGACTCCCCCATGGAAGGCGAGTTGTTGGCGACGGTGGAACGCGCCTGGCGGGTCGACGGGGCGCCGGCCGGCGAGATGGCGGTGGTGATCCGTTTGCTGGACCCGGACCGGTTGTACGCGCTGCAGCGTCAGCGGGCGCTCTGGTTCGGGGCGTTGATCCTGATCGCCGCCGCGACCGCATTGATCGGATTTGTGGCGGTTCGCCGCGCGTTCTTGCGTCAGTTGGCCCTGAGCGAAATGAAAAGCAATTTTGTGGCCAGCGTTTCCCACGAACTCCGCGCGCCCATCGCCTCGGTCCGCCTGATGGCGGAAGGCCTGGAACGCGGCACCGTGCGGGAGCCGGAAAAGCAGCGCGGTTATTATCGATTCATCGTCCAGGAATGCCGCCGGTTGTCGTCGCTGATTGAAAACGTGCTCGATTTTTCGCGCATCGAGCAGGGGCGCAAGCAATACCAACGGGAACCGGCCGACATGGAGGAATTGGTGCGGCATACGGTGGACCTCATGACGCCGAGTGCGCGGGAGCATCGGGTGACCCTGGAAACCGAAATCGATCCGGCGTTCGCCGCCGGGCTGCCCCAGCCCGAAATCGATGGAAAAGCCATTCAGCAAGCCCTGGTCAACCTGATCGACAACGCCATCAAACATTCGCCGCCCAACGCTGGGGTGCGGGTCGGGTTGCTTGACGGGGACGCCGCCGGCCTTCTCCGGCTTTTTGTCGAGGACCAGGGAGCGGGCATTCCCGCCGAGGAACACGAACGCATTTTCGAACGCTTCTACCGTTGCGGTTCCGAATTGCGCCGCAATACCCGCGGGGCCGGCATCGGCCTGAGCATTGTCAAACACATCGTGGAAGCCCACGACGGAAAAATCCTCGTGCACAGCACTCCCGGCCAGGGAAGCCGGTTCACCATCGAATTACCCTATGGCGCGAATACTCATAGTTGAAGACGAATTGCCGATGCGTACGGCGCTCAGCGACTGTCTGGCCGCCGAGGGGTACCGCGTATTGACCTCCGCCGACGGCGAAGACGGGCTGCGGCGGGCCCTGGAGGAGCAGCCGGACCTCGTCCTGCTCGACATCATGATGCCGCGTCTGGACGGGTTCAGTGTTTGCGCCGAGCTGCGCCGGCTGGATAACCCCGTGCCCATCCTGATGCTGACCGCCAAAGGCCAGGTCAACGACCGGGTGGACGGACTCGATGTCGGCGCCGACGATTACCTGGTCAAACCCTTCAGCACGGAGGAGCTCCTGGCGCGGGTGCGGGCGCTCCTGCGACGCTTACAGCGCGCGACCGCCGCGCCGGAAACGATTCGACTGGGCGAGGCGGAAGTCGATTTTCTCCGGCAGACGGCATCGCGGAACGGCCGGGAGGTCCATCTCAGCGTCAAGGAGTTCGCGGTGCTCCGGCTGATGGCCGAAACCCCCGGCGAACCGGTCTCCCGCCAACGCTTCCTCGACATCGTCTGGGGCTACGCCGCCTTCCCGACCACCCGCACGGTCGACAATCACATCGCCGGCCTGCGCGCCAAACTGGAACCCAATCCCAATGAACCCCGCTGGATCAAAACCGTCCACGGCGTCGGCTACAAATTGGAAGTCTGATTTTGCAAAACCATGACATTTCGGCCCGGCCTTTTGCTGTAGGCTTTTCGACTAGTGAGAGCTAATGCGAAACGGACAACGATTTTGGAGGGCGCGGCTCCGTCCGCGCCGCAGCCTGTAGGTAAGTTCCGATTTTCACGTCCTATCCATCATTCGGCGCGGACGGAGCCGCGCCCTCCACGGAGATCCGTTCCGAACGGACTTCCCCTTCCAAGCGAAACCAAATCCGAACCTGAATCCTGAAAACCCGCCATGAAGACACTCATTAACACCCTCGCCATCACACTTATCGTCGGAACCGCCCTTGCGGAAACCGATACCTTATCATCCGCCGTCCAGAAAGGCCTCTTCGAAGAAGAAGTCAATCGCGACTTCCGCGCCGCGATCGATGCCTACGAATCGGCGGTCGAAAGTTTCGACCGCGACCGCCAGCTCGCCGCCACGGCGCTCTTCCGCCTGGCTGAAAACTACCGACGT
>PXDC01000329.1 GCA_003565135.1 Verrucomicrobiota bacterium | reverse complement strand
GGTGCCGGGCGAGGTCGCGCGAGAACGGTACCGTAACCCGGAATCCGTCGCGGGCCAGCCGAATAGCCGGTTGCAGGGCCTCCGCCAGGGTCAGGGTGCCGTACTGTTCGAGGAGGTAGGCGGTGGTGGCGAGGGTTCCCGGGACGCCCACCGCGTTGCCCCCTGTGATCCGCTCGCGGTAGGGAATGATCCGCCCGTCCGCGTCGCGGAAGGCATCGGTATGAAATGCCCGCGGGGCCTCCTCGCGACCGTCAACAAAGGTGACCTCGCCCGAATCCGCCTCGTAAATCATGGCGAACAGGCCGCCCCCGATGCCGCTGGCGTGCGGTTCCGTAACCGTGAGCGCGAACTGGACGACGGCCATGGCGTCGATGGCATTGCCGCCTCCGCGAAGCGTTTCCAGTCCGGCCATGGTCGCGTGATGCGAGGCGGTGGAGACCATGCCGAGTCTGGCCTGGAAGGCCCCCGTGTTTCCGGGGCCGAAGGTGTCCCGGATCTCCCGGCGGACTTCCGGGTCCGAGGGGTCGATCGGTTCGGCCGGGAGCGGGGCGGCCGTAACGAGCAAGGCGATGGCGCACAGGACGGGCGGTTTCGTTTGGAGAAACAAGTGGCGTATCATTGGGATTCCTTTCGGGCGAGGGTGCCGGTGTGTGTGGATTTCTGTCCTGCCGGGACCGGCGGCCGGAATCAAGGAAAAAACAAGGGCGAGGGTCGGTGCCGGGTGCGGGACAGGGGAGCGCGGGATTGACGGGAATGGGAAATCGGACGTAGGATCACGGTTATGGAAAAACCAGAGATCCCCCAAAAACAACCGTATGTCATGGACGTCGAACCCGGGACTTATGCCTGGTGCGCCTGCGGGAAATCCGCCAACCAGCCCTATTGCGACGGCTCCCACAAGGGGACCGAATTCCGTCCCGTGATCGAGAAAGTATCCGAGCCCAGGAAGGTGGCCTGGTGCGGGTGCAAACATACCGGTACGCCGCCCTTCTGTGACGGGTCGCACGCGAAGCTTTAGACGGGGTTCCGGACCGTATTCGCGGGCCGCAAAGGGGGATAATAGGTCAACGTCCGGTCGGGGCCGGGGCGCCGCGCCCGTTCCCGGCGTCGAGCAGAAAGAGGTAGGGGGCGGTGGACCAGGGATGGCAAAGGCTGTCTTTGGCGTCGCCCGAAAAGGTTTCCCAGGTCGTGGTGGCCCCGTTTCGGATCATGTTGCCCCATTCCTTTTTGATCAGCTCGATAGCCTCTCTCTCCAGACCCGCCCGGCGGAGGGCGGGGAGAAAGTAGAAGTGGAAGTAGGGGGAGCATCGGCAAAGGCGATCGTACCCTTCCAGCATGGCCCGCATGGCTTTCGCTGCTTCCTCCTTCTCGATCAATCCGAAATAGACGGCCAGGGCGTTGGTTTGCCAGGAGGCGTGTTCCGATAAACGCCCCCGCTTGCGGGCATCCCGGAATACGGTCCCGTCGAAAAACAGGTCGCGGATAGGGGTGCGCAGATTCTCCGCCTGGTGTTGGCAGAGGTCGGCTTTCTCCGGTTCCGCACCGCGGGCGATGTGGCCGAGGATATCGACAAATGCCCAGTAAAAAATATTGAGGGCGCAGGAGACGCCGTCGCGATCGATCCCCGGATGGGGGAAATCGTGCCAGCCGATGCCGGGGTGGTCGATGAAGGTGCGCAAACCCCGGGCGGCGTAGTCCCCGTAGTCAAACGAGACAAGCCCGGTTTCATCCCGGTGGGCGTCGTACCACTGCTTCAGACGCAGGGCCTTTTCCAGGGTCTGATCCGGTTTATAGAATGTTCCGTGATGTTCCCGGTAAAAGCGCTGACCGATGAGGGGAATTATCGAGTAGTCGAGGAGGGCGGCCGGATGGTTTCCCGGGTAGGTGCAGGAGATCTGGCCGTTCTCGCGCAAGGGAACGCGGAGGAAGCACTCGAGGTACCAGGTCAGGTAGCGAAACTCCCCGGCGCCGCGGGCCAGGCTTTGGGCGATGAATACCGCGTCGCCCCAGTACTGGGTCTGTTCGCGGGTGGGGCAGTCGATCAAGTGTTCCTGGACCCCGATCTCGAGGGTCCTCCGACAAAGATCGGCTATCCGCTGGAGTTCCGGATCGGGCGGCGAGACGCGAGCGAGATCGGGAATGTCGGCCTTTCGCTCGAGGCAACCGATACGGTGCAGCCGGAACCGCGACGGGCGGCCGCGCACCACCAGGTGCAGGTAACGGAAGCCGTTCCAGGTAAACGAAGTGAAACGCTGCCGTCCCTCGCGGGTCCGGTAGCGAAGCGAGTACGACGTTCCCTTGCGGTAAATCCAGGGGCGCCCGTCCCGCAGGAGTTCGGCCCCGGAAATTTCCAGCACCGTGCCCTCGGGGGCGTCGATTTCGAAGCTGTAGAATCCGATGTGCTCGCGGCCGAGATCGAAGGTGAAGGCGTTGGCTCGGCCGTCGGGTTCCGGGAGCGCCCCGCCGTCCAAGGGGGCTTCGCCGCCGGCCGGAAGCAGTTCCTCCTCGTCGCAGTAAAGGGAAACGTCGCCCATGTTTTCCGCGCCGCTTCCCGGCGCCCGCCACGGCCGGAAGCTTTGCGGTTCGATCAGGGCGTGTGTCAGCGGGGGCGTCATGCGCGACTGGTAGTTCATCCAGATGGAATCCGCCCCGGGAATCGGTCGGGCCGAATCCCAGCCGGAAATCAACGGTTCGGGGAAAACCATCTCACTCCAGCCCTCGGGTTCGCGGGAGGCGTCGTAATCCTCCAGGTGGTCGAGGGAGGGGTTTTTCTTCGGTGCCGTTTTCGACCACGTCTCCAGGGTCAGGCATTTCCAGGATTCATCGGTGCCGTGGAGAAACCTTCCCTCGAGATCGTGGAATTCGGCGATGAGACCGCCGGGCGACGGCAGGAGGTAGTGGAGGTAGATGCCGGGGGAATGGTGCACGAGAAAGGTGATGTGAACCGTTTTTTCGTCCTGAGGGAGCGTGTATTCAAGGGAATCATACTGACACCAGTCCGGGGCGGTGTGAACCGGTCCCCGGGCAACAAAACGGCCGTTCAGGAAAAGCTCGTAATGGTGTGACGCCGAAACCCGGATACGCAACGTGGATACGGATCGGGGCAGGGATATGTTTTTGACGAACAGCGCGTATTGGTTGGGGACGGACTGCGGGGTTCCGATCCACGCGGCCCGTTGGAAAGAGTCGTGCATGGCGATCAGCGATGGGTGTTGTGGTTGTCGATGGATGTGACGATGCCGGTATTCCGTGGCGAAGGCAATACGGACGGAAACCCGCCGGGCGGGCATCAGGAAGGGGCCGACCGAAAGTCGAATTCGAGTTGTTTGACCGCTTCTTCCTCGGCGAAGCGCACGCCGATTCCGAGAAGGCGCACCGGCAGGCGGCGGCGCCGGAGTCCCTCGCGCAGCAGGTCGCCGTATGCCTCCATGTCGGGCCCGTCGGCGGCCCGTTCCACCGTGGTGCGGGTGAAATCGGCGAATTTGATTTTGACAAAAAGCTTCTGCATCTTCCGGTCCCCGGCTTTGTCCGCGATGTCCGTGACGAGGGCGGCGAAGAGCGATTCGAGCGCCTCCAGGCAGGCCTCCGGGCCCTCCAGGTCACGGCTGAAGGTCTGTTCGGTGCTGAGGGATTTGCGGGGGCGGTCGGGTTCGACCGGTCGGTTGTCGATGCCGCGGCAAAGGTCGTACAGTTCCCCGCCGAACTTCCCGAAGATACGGTAGAGCTCGGTCGCGGGGAAACGTTGCAGGTCGCCGCAGGTCTTGACTCCCAGGTGCCGCAGCTTTTCCGCGGTGACGTGTCCGATGCCCCAGATTTTGCGCACCGGCAGGGCCGCGACGAAGCCCGGAACTTCGGCCGCGGTCACCTCGAACTGGCCGTCCGGTTTGTTCCAGTCGCTGGCGATCTTGGCCAGGAGTTTGTTGGGGGCGATCCCGGCCGATGCGGTCAGGCCGGTTCGCTCCCGGATGCGGGCGCGGATGGCGGCGGCGATTTCCGCGCCGGGGCGCGGATCGGTCGTCACATCGAGATAGGCTTCATCGAGGGAGAGCGGCTCGAGGAGGGGGGTGGCGCAATGGAGGATTTTCCGGATCTTCAGTGATTCCGTGCGGTAGAGGTCGAAGCGGGTGGGCAGGACGAGGAGATCGGGACACTTTCGGAGCGCCAGGTAGGTCGGCATGGCCGAGCGGACTCCGAAACGCCGCGCCGGGTAATTGCAGGTGGTCAGCACCCCGCGGCGGTCGACGGCGCCGCCGACCGCGATCGGCCGGTTGCGCAGTTCCGGCCGCTCGCGCATCTCGATGGCGGCGTAGAAGCAGTCCATATCGAGATGAATGATTTTCCGCATGACCGCAGCATAGGGGGCATTACCGGAAATGCAAAACCGGGGATGGGTGTGCCGGCGGGCGGCCGTGGGGGAACAGGGGCAAAGAATTATCCCGGGACGCCGGATTTGCGGGTTGTCGGCGGCGGCGGTTTTCCCTTTCCTTGGCCCGTGGTGGAAGCAGATTCGAACAAGCGAAATAATGCGCCCCTTCGCGTGGGCATCATCGGAATGGGCGGCTTTGCCGCGAGGCATCACGAGGCCCTGATATTGTTGGAAAAAGAAGGGGAATCGCGCCTGGTGGCGACCTGTGATCCGAACGTACCGGCTTTTTCCGATGCCATGGAGACATGGCGCTTTTCCGCGCGCGGCGTCCGGGTCTACAGCGACTACCTCGGGATGCTCGATGCGTGTGCCGGGGAACTCGACCTGGTGGTTGTGCCCACGCCGATTCCGTTTCATGCCGAAATGCACCGGCAATGCGTGGAACGGGGAATTCCGGTTTACCTGGAAAAGCCGCCCACCTTGCTCTTGAGCGAACTGGATTCCATGATCGAGACGGACCGCCGGCAGACCCGGCGGACAAATGTGGGGTTTAATTTTATGGTCGAGCGCCCGCGCCTGGACCTGAAGGAACGGCTCCTCGCCGGTGAATTCGGCCCGTTGCGGCGGGTCGCCTACCAGGGACTCGCCCCGCGCCCGGCATCCTATTTTCAGCGGAATAACTGGGCGGGACGCCTGCTGGTGAAAGACCGGCCGGTGCTGGATTCGTGTATGGGAAACGCCATGGCCCATTACGTCCACAACACGCTTTTCTGGGCGGGGACAACGGGGATTCACTCCTGGGCGACGGTCGATTCGGTGCGCGCCGAGATTTACCGGGCCAACCCGATTGAGAATGCGGACCTCTTTTTTGTCCATGCCGATCTTCCGGACGGCGTCGGGATCGACCTTTGCATTACCCACGCCTGTCAAACGGTCCACCAGGAGGAGGTGCTCGATCTGGAAAAAGCCCGCATTCGCTACCGGACCAATCACGGCTGCAGCGTGGAATGGCGCGACGGGCGAAAAGACGAAACCCGTTTTGACCGGCACAATCTCCTGCCGGACAACCACCGGTATTTTTACCGTTACCTGCGCGGAGAGCGGGATCGACCCGTGACGTCGCTGGAGGATTCCCGTTCGTTCGTCCAGCTTTACAACCTCGCCTACGCTTCCTCCGGCGGCATAACAACGGTGCCGGCGGAACACCTCCTGGAATGGGAGAAGGGGGAAGACACGTTCACGGCGGTGAAAGCGATCGCGCCGGTATTCGGGCATTTTGTCGAAACCGGCGAATTTCCCGCTTCCCGGGGGTTGCCCTGGGCCCGGCCGGCGATCCAAACCGCCCGTCCGGGAGACGAGGCGGGTCTGGAGAAACGGGTGTGTGAATGGGCCGCCCGCGATCCCGCCTGAGGGTTGGCGCCCGACCGATCACGTTTCCCGGCTTTCCCGGGCAAACGTCGAGACGGAGGAAAAAAGCTGCCGGCCGAACACCCCGATGGTCAGCAGTATGTGCTGCAGTTCGGTATCGGAGAAGGTGATTTTGTCGCCCTCCCGGAAAACCCGGGGCGCCGTCTCCAGGGCGTCGGGCTGGCGCCAGAGGTCTGCTTCCGCGGTACCCGCCGCCGCCGCCTGCAGTTCGAAGGTCAGCTCTCCCTGGTCGTCGAGCTGGTTTTTCTGCACGGTTCCTCCCTGCTGCGCCAGGGCCTGGAGAGCGAAACCGAGCGAAACGATGGTGTCCTCCAGGCCGCACATGATCCCGTAGGTTTCCTCCAGGCGGTTGAACTTCTGGTCGATGGGCAGCTTGACGAAATCCTGCTGTGCCTGCTGCGCCCCCTTCTGCGCTTCCGGCGGCAGGCCGCCGTGGTCCTTGTTCGCCTTGACCAGGGCGAGAAAGAGGTGGGCATTGTTCAGACAGTGTACCGCGAGATTGAGGGCGTCGCTCAGGACCTGGCGAATTATGAGATCGCCCGCGTAGGCCTGCATCTGCTCGAAGTTCTGGTGCAGGCCGGTCGCGGGCATGATTCCCGGGGCACGGACGCGCGCGGTGTACGCGTCCTCCGTGACGTTGTCACGGGACGCGAGATTGAACGCCAACATATCGAAATGCCGCTGCAGCCCGACGGCAAACTGTTCCGCCATGGTTTTCAGATTGATCTCCCGCGGTTGGCCCGGGGACGGTTGATTGGGTTGGTTGGACATAAACCCCGTCGATTCTGGAGCCGTCGCTTCCGGATGCGACCTTTTTCTACGCCCGACCCGAAGCGTTCCCCCGGGAATACGGCCTCGGCCGACACCCAGGATGACGCCGCAGGGGCGATTTGACTGGAGTCGGGGAGGGATTTTTTTAAGACTTTTCCCGTGAAGAAAAGCGATGCAAAGATTCTGGCGGTCGTATCCGACCTGGAGTGGAATGATTTTCTCGCGGGAGAGAGCGGGAAATGGCTAAAGTCGCAGCCCGGCTTTCGACGGGTGGATTCGGCGTCGATCGACCCGGCGGACTGGGAACGTTTCCTGCGCGAGGAACGTCCGGAGGTGCTGGTTTCGGCCTGGTCGACACCGGCGTTGCCGGAGACACTGGCCGACGGGGGAGAGCTTTTTCCCCGTTACCTCTGCAATCTCACCGGGACGGTCAGGCGGGTCGTTCCGCGGAAACTGCTGGAGGAGGGGCTGCTGGTGACCAACTGGGGCGACTCCATCAGTCGCACGGTGGCGGAAGCCGCGCTTATGCTGATTCTTTCCTGTCTCCGTCGGACCGCATACTGGACGCGGGCCATGCATGAAGAAGGCGCTTGGAAGACTCCCGAAAGCACGGTCAACAGTCTCTTTTGCCGCTCCGTCGGGCTGCACGGATTCGGTGCGATTTCGCGCAAACTCGTGCCCCTGCTCAAACCCTTCGACGTCGGTATTTCCACCTTTTCCCCGCGGGTGCCGGACGATTTGCTGGAATCCCAGGGAGTCCGCCGGGCAACGAGCCTGGAGGATCTTTTTTCTTCGTCGCAGGTCGTGGTGGAACTCGCCGCGAACACGCCGGCCAATTACCACATCGTCGATGAGAAGCTGCTCCGGCTCCTGCCGAAAGACGGTGTATTCGTCAACGTGGGACGCGGAGCGGTCGTCGACGAGGCCGCGCTGGCCCGGGTTGCGGCCGAGGGTTGGCTGGAGGTGGGCCTCGATGTCTACGAGAAGGAACCGCTCCCGGTCGACTCGCCCCTGCGGGGCCTGGCGAACGTCATGCTGTGTCCGCACCAGGCCGGGCCGACCAAGGATCGGCGGTGCGACGCGGGGACTTTTGCGGTCGGCAATCTGAAGGCCTACCTGGCGGGTGAGACGGTGGAATCGGTTGTTACGCCCGATGTTTACGACCGGAGTACGTAAGCCGGATGGCCGGGGAGACGCGTGAAGGGGGGCGGTTTGCCGCCGCCCGCCTCAATCGAGGTACCCGAAAGGGTAGGGCGCGCGGTCCAGACTGCTCGCCTGGGTGTGATCCACGGGATAGGTGTCGCGGTCCATGGCCTCGACATGGCCGTCCATAAATACCATTTGAGTGCGGCCGCCGTGGACAAACACCTGCTTTAATCGCTCCGGGTTGCCCTGGAATGCCCAGGGCATGGCGGCACGATTGCGGTGGGAGTTGTCCTGGAACAGCATGACGCGGGTCGGCACGTCCACGTCGGAGGTCCGCAGCGGTTCGCCGTACAACCAATCGGAATACCAGGGTCCGGAGAGCAGGTAGTTGATGCCGTAGTGGGACTCCCACCACCACCAGTTGTCGGTGTCGTCGAGGCGTGACGGGCACTGGAAGTGCTGGAAATGCTGTTCCCCGCCGGCGGTATTCCTCAGCTGCCGGACGCCGAGGTAGGGAGCGATGGCCTCGGTCCACGTTCCGCGTCCCGATGCGTCGACGGGAAAACGGTCGTCGTGGTCGCCCGAATACAAAAGGAACCCGGTGTGAAGCTGGCGGAGCTGGTTCCGGCAGGAAGCCGCGCGCGCCTGATCGCGCGCGGCCCCGATAACCGGAAGGAGAATCATGGCGAGTATCCCGATGATCGCGATCACCGTTAACAGCTCGATGAGCGTGAAGGCCCGCGTTTCGATATGACCTGGGTGCTTCATGTGATGGCGCCGGATCAGGGTTGGGTTATCCGCAGCCGGATAAACCGTTTTCCGGCCGCCGGTACGGGCGTGTTGTCGCGGACCGTCAACCGTTCGGCGGTGTCTTCCAGAATCGTGGTGTATTCGGGACCGGACTCCCAGAGATCGAGATCGGACGATACTTCGACGATATAGCTGATGCCGATCGCGTCCGGATTCTTCTCCACGGTCAGGCTCAGGTAATCGTTACCCTCGATTGTCTCGACGGCGGGAACCGGCAGGGCGTGGCGGCTGGAGGCCAGGGGATCGAGGCCCAGGGCGTATTCGACGATGTTCCAAACGCCGTCGCCCTCGGGATCGTCGGTCGGCCCGCGCTCGCCTTCCGGCACACCCTGGTCGGCAATCCAGGATTCGAAGTCCCGGCCGGTCGCGGGCACGGCGGCGATGCCGAAGGGACTGTCTTCCCCGCTGACCCATGTTTCCGGCGTGCCGAGAGGCGGCGGCGGAGTCGGCGGCGCCCAGACTTCCGCGAACCGGGCGGTGCGGATCAGGCCGCCGGTCCGTTCCGCCCAGTAAAGGCGCTGGCCCTCTTCGGCCACGCTGATCCCGAGGGGTTGTCCCAGGCCCTCCCGGAGGGTCGTGGTTTCGGAGTTGGCGAGGTTGAGCACGCTCAGGGTGCCGTCACTGAAATTGGTGTAGTAGAGCAGGTCCGAACCGGAGTCCACCGCGATTCCATAAGTATTGGCACCGAGGGTGGCGACGGTGGTCTGCCCGGAACCGTCGGCCTCCACCCGCCACAACTGGCCCTGGGCCGCCGAACCGAGGTAGACCTGGCCGGTCGCGCGATCGACCGTTACGCCGGTGGTCTGGTTGACCGACTCCTCGATGAGGTGCCGGACGTCCGAGCCGTCGTAATTGGCGGAGAACAAACCCTTGGTCCATTCCGCCCAGTAAACCCGTTCGAGCTCGGGATTGACGTCGAGAAACTGGCCCCCGGCGCCGTCGACGGTTTCGAGGGTGACGATGACCTCCGGATCCGTCGCGTCGAGGTTGGCCCTCCAGATGCGTCCCCCGCCGTCCTCGGCCCAGAAGACGTAGTCGTTTACCGGGTCGACCGCCACGCCGATCGCACGATTCAGTCCGGTCGCCACGGTCCGCGGATCCGCGCCGTCGTCGCCCGAGGTCCGCACCTCGTTGGTGTTGCTCCAGTAAACCCGGCCCGGATCGATCGGATCCGGTTCGAATGCGGGGACGAATGCCATCACGCCGTTGTTGGTGTCGAGGGCGTAGACGATTCCGTTTTCGCCGAAGGCGATGTCGCCGGTGGCCTCGACATTCGGATTGCCGGTGGCGAAACTCTGCGCGGCAAGCACCCGGTTGTCCGCCGTGGCGGACAGCGCTTCAAAGTCGAAAAGCTGGATCGTGTTGCCGCTTTTGCCCGCCAGCAGGGAGCGCTCCGTATCGATGCGGATCGGCGAAATTCCGGCCGGGAATACGTCGTCGGTCAATTCCCGCAGGAGATCGCCGTCGAAGTTGAACTCCCGCAGGGGCTGTCCCGCGCGGGTTCCCCAGAAGGTTTCCTCCGGGCCGAAATCGGCACCGAGACCGAAGCGGGTGGTCGGTTCGGTCTCCACCGGCGCCAACTGAAAGCTTTCTCCGCCGTCGGTGCTGGTCAGGACGGCCACGACGTGGGCTTCCTCCTCCTGTTGCCAGAAGTCGGGTACTAGCAGCACGTCGATCGTGGTGTCGGCGCTGCCGCGGATGGCTATGTTGTCGCCATAGCGCCGGATCACGCCGGATACGCCGTCGCTGGGATCACCCTCCCATGCGACCACCGGGTCGTCCTCCTCGCTGTCCCATCGGTAGAGGCGGTACGGATCGGCCTCGGCGTTGTCGGTGGAGTTGCCGGCGAAGATGATGCCGTCCCCGGTCACGCCGATCTTTCGGATCGGTTCCCTCCCGCCGGCGATACCCTCCTGGGAGAGGGTGCCGAGGTGTGCGCCGGTCATGCCGTCGACGATGTTCAGGCTCAGGGTCTCACCGTCGAAATGTTGCACGTAAACGTTGCGGGTGCCCGGGTTGTACGCGATCCCCCGTTCGTTGTAGTCGGTGGTCATGTACGAACGTTCCCCCGGCAAAATGCGCCAGACCACGCCGGGTTCGGGATCGGGGGGGAGAACCAGTTCGTAGGCCATGATCCCGTTGTTGGTGTCGAGGGCGTACACCACGTTATCCCCGAATACGACCTCGCCGGTGCGTTCGATATTGTCGTTGTTGGTCGGGAATTGGCGCGAGGCGAGCGTTGAATTCGGTCCTTCCTCGGAGAGGCTTTCCAGGTTGAAGAGGTGCAGGTGCGGCGTCCAGTCGCCGACGCCCGCCAGCAGGTTGCGTTCGACATC
>PXDC01000267.1 GCA_003565135.1 Verrucomicrobiota bacterium | reverse complement strand
GTCTTCCTCACCGCCACCACCGGACGATCCTCCGAACCGGTCACCTTCCTCTATACCCGCCGCGACCTCGACAACCTCGCCACGGCCGGCCAAAGGCTGGTGGACGTGTTCCAGGCCGACCCCGATTTCCGGGTTCTCAACCTCTTTCCCTTCGCCCCTCACCTCGCGTTCTGGCAGGTGCATTACGGCGCCCTCGCGCGCGGACTCTTCTCCCTCAGCACCGGCGGCGGCAAAGTTATGGGCACCCGCCGAAACATCCAGCTCATGGAAAAGATCGGCCCCCAGGCGCTCATCGGGATGCCCACCTTCATCTACCATGTGCTCCAGCAGATGGTGGAGGAAGGGACCCGCTGCACCAGCCTGCGACGGATCATCCTCGGGGGGGAAAAGGCCCCTGCCGGTATGCGCCGGAAGCTGCGCGGCCTCGCCGCCGAGCTCGGCTCCCCCGAGGTGGATGTCCTGGCCACCTACGGCTTTACCGAAGCCCGGATGGCCTTCGGCGAATGTCCGTTCCCCCACAACGGGGAACCGTCGGGCTACCACGTGTATCCGGATCTCGCCTACATCGAGATCGTCGACCCCGAAACGGGCATAACGGTCCCACCCGGAAACCCCGGCGAAATCGTTTTCACACCCCTTGACGGGCGCGGTTCGGTCGTGCTGCGCTACCGCACCGGCGATATCATCGACGGCGGCCTGCGTTACGATCCCTGTCCCCATTGCGGACGGTCGGTCCCCCGGCTGGCCGGAAGGATTTCCCGCCGATCCGAATTCCGCGAAATGCGGCTGGACAAGGTCAAAGGCACCCTGGTCGACTTCAACGAACTCGAAACCGTCCTCGAAGATATGAACGAAATCGGGACCTGGCAGGTCGAACTGCGCAAGGCAAACGACGACCCGATGGAGGTCGACGAAATCGTGCTCCACATCAGCGGTGTCGCCGAATCCGAGCAGGAGCGGCTGAAAAAGGACATCGCCCGTGCGTTTGAACGGCGACTGGAGATTCGCCCCAACCGGATTGCCTTCCACTCGCCCGGCGAGATGCGGCAACTCCAGGGTGTCGGCGAACAACTCAAAGAGGAAAAACTCGTCGACCACCGCCCCCGGAACAAAGAAACCGGGACGGCGGGTGCCAAGGAAAAGGAGGCGACCGCCTGATGGCCGGCCGCCTCGTCATCGCGGACGGAATCCGCACCCCCTTCTGCCGGATGGGCACCGACCTGGCCAGGCTGACCGCGGACGACCTCGGCCGGATCGCGGTGGACGCGCTGTTGACGCGTACCGGCTTCGACCCCGGCCTCGTCGACGAGGTCATCTTCGGCTGTGTCGCCCAGCCCGCCGAAGCCGCCAATCTCGCCCGGGTCATCGCGCTGCGCGCCGGGATTCCCCGGGGAACGCCGGCCGTGACGGTGCAGCGAAACTGCGCCTCCGGCCTTGAGGCCCTCACCCAGGCCGAGGAGAAAGCCGCCGCCGGGCGCGGCCAGGTTTTCATCGTGGGCGGAGTCGAGAGCATGAGCCGGATTCCCTTGTTTTTTTCCGAAACCGCCGCGCGCCGTTTCCGCCGAATGGCCCGGGCCAAATCGCCGGTCGCCCGCCTGGAGGCGGCGTTGCATTTCCGTCTCCGCGACTTCCGGCCCCGGGTGGGCCTGGAACTCGGCCTCACCGATCCGATTTCCGGATACAACATGGGCGAAACCGCCGAAGTGCTCGCGCGGGAATGGAAAATTTCCCGGGAGGACCAGGATGCATTCGCGCTTGCCTCTCATCGCCGCGCCGTTGCCGCCCGCCTCAAGCTCCGCGAGGAAATCTGTCCCGTCTACCCGACCGACCGCCGATCTCCGCCGGCCCTGACCGATGACAACGGTCCCCGGCATGACGCGTCCCCCGAGGGGCTCGCACGGCTCAAACCGGCGTTCGACCGGCAATGCGGCTCGGTCACACCGGGCAACGCTTCCCAGATCACCGACGGGGCCGCCGCTTTGCTGGTCATGACGGAAGAGCGAGCCGAAGAGCTCGGCATCGAGCCGCTCGGGTTCCTGGCGGGCGCGACCTACGCCGGGTGCGACCCCAAGAGGATGGGACTGGGTCCGCTCCACGCCCTGGCGCGCCTGCGGCGCGCGACCGGCCGGGAACCGGCCGACGCCGACCTGGTGGAGATCAACGAAGCCTTCGCGGCCCAGGTGCTGGCCGTCCTCAAAGCCCTGGATTCCAAATCCTTCGCCCGCGACGCGCTGGGCGAGGACCGCCCGCTGGGTGCTCCCGCCCGCGAAATCCTCAACGTCAATGGCGGCGCCATTGCCCTCGGCCATCCCGTCGGCGCCTCCGGCACCCGACTGGTCCTGACCGCCCTGCACGAACTCCGGAGGAGGAAAGCCCGCCGCGCCCTGGTCACCCTCTGCATCGGCGGCGGCCAGGGTGCGGCCGTCTGGTTGGAGCGAGACAACTGAACGATTTCGAAACATGAACACGGTTGAGTCCTAATGGAACCCATCGATTCACAACCATCGGCGACGATTCCGCCGCTCCTCAGGACGGAACGCCGGGATGACGGCATCCGGGTGATCACGCTCAACCGGCCGGATTCCGCCGCCAACCTGCTGGACCGCCCCCTCTTCCAGCAACTCGGTAACCTGCTCGACCAGCTCGAAACCGACCCGACGATCAAGGGCCTTGTTTTTGCCAGTGCCAAACCCGCTATCTTTATCGCCGGTGCCGACCTCCGGTCCTTGCGCGATACGGCCTCCCGCGAGGATGTGGAACGGCTCGTCGAGCTCGGCCAGGGCACCATGCGGCGCATCGCCGCTTTCCCCGCCCCGACCGCGGCCGCGATTCACGGAGCCTGTGCCGGGGGCGGCTGCGAACTCGCGCTGGCCTGCGATTGGAGAGTAGCCTCCGACCACCGTTCCACCCGCATCGGACTCCCCGAAACCCAACTCGGCCTGATCCCCGCCTGGGGAGGCTGCACCCGTCTGACCCGCCTCCTCGGCCCCGCCGCCGCCGCGGACCTCATTCTCAAGGGCACCCTCCTCCCCGCCGGGCAGGCCCTCCGTCGCGGGCTCGTCGACGCGGTCTGCGCGCCGGAACACCTCACCGGCATGGCCGTGCGGATGATCATCGAACGCACGTCCCGTTCCCCCGGGCGGTTCTCCACGCTCCCGCTGCGACGCCTGGCGGCCCCGGCGGTGGAGTGGATGGCACGGCGGCGCCTGGAGAGGAACGGTGTCGCCGCCCATTATCCGGCCCCCGGGCTCGCGCTTTCGGTTATCTGTCGGGGTGCTTTCAAGTCGGCGGAAGAGGGTTTCCGCCTGGAAAAGGAAGCTATCATGGAAGCAGCTTCTACAGACGTATGCAGCAACCTGATACGCCTTTTCTTTCTTCGCGAGAAGGCCTCGAAGAGCCCGGACCGAACGTCCCTGCCGGGGCGACTGGCCGTCATCGGCGCCGGTGTCATGGGCTCGGGCATCGCCCATTGGTTCTCCTCCAGGGGCTCGCGGGTCGTTCTCGCGGACATGAATCCGCAGCAGGTCGGTTGCGGCATGTCCGCCGTGTCCGCCCTTTACCGCAAGGGGGTCAAACGGCGCATCCTGACCGACCCCGACGCCCGCCGGGGCCTGGACCGGATTTCCCCGGCCGCGGACAAAGTTCCTCTGCCGCGAATTGAACTGGCGATCGAAGCCGCCGCGGAAAAACTCGAGGTCAAACAGTCGATTTTCCGCGATCTCGAAAACCGCACCGGCCCGGAAACCGTGCTGGCCACAAACACATCGGCGCTTTCCGTTACAACCATAGCCTCGGTGTGCGCACATCCGGAGAGGGTCATCGGCATGCATTTCTTCAATCCCGTTCACCGCATGGCCCTGGTCGAGATCGTTCCCGGGGAGAAAACCGATCCCGACGTCACCCGCAAGGCCATGGACATCACCCGGGCCGCGGGCAAGATTCCGGTTACCGTCGCCGACCGGCCCGGGTTCCTGGTCAACCGGATCCTCATGCCCGCCTTGATGGAGGCCGTTCTGCTGTTCGAAGAGGGCGCCTCGATTCGGGAAATCGACGGGGCCATGACCGCCTTCGGGATGCCCATGGGGCCCCTGCGCCTGCTCGACGAAGTCGGCGTCGACGTGGCCGGACACGTCGCCAAAACGCTCGCCGCCGCCTATCCCGACCGCATGCGCTCCCCTGAAATCCTGGCCGAACTGATGCGGCGGGAACGGCTCGGCGTGAAGACCGGCCGCGGTTTTTACCATCACCGGGGACGGCAAGCCTCACCCAGTCGAAAAACCGGCTGGATGCGCCGGAACGTTCCCGACGCCACGCCGCGATCCGGCGTCGAGATTCGCGAGCGCATCCTTTACGCCCTGATCAACGAAGCCGCGCGTTGCCTGGAGGAAAACGTGGTGGCATCGGTGGAAGACCTCGACCTCGCCATGGTCCTGGGCACCGGTTTCGCCCCGTTCCGGGGCGGACCGTTGCGTTACGCCGATACCGTCGGCCCCGCCCGGATTGTTTCCCGCCTCAGTCAACTGGCAAAATCGGAGAGCAAACGGTTCACCCCGTGCGGCTCGCTCGCCGCCATGGCCGAACGGAAGGAAACCTTTTACCGCGATCCGGACGCCGCCCGCCCGGATGCGACCTCGACATGAACCCCGATACCGAGCAACCACCCGGCCGCCCGGCTCCCGGAACCGCCGGCCGGAACGAAAGACCGGGAGGCATCGACACCTCGCGCATGTCAGCCGCACAGCGGGCCGCGGTGGAAGCCACCGAGGGCGCCCGCGACCCCGTTCCGGCCCGCGAGGGTTTTGTCGCCGGCGTTTTCCTCGGTGACTTTCGTCTCGACCGGATTCATCCCCTGCCGCCCCCCCCCGGCGATGACGCCGAACGCACCGAGGCTTTTCTGGAAAAACTCGCCGCCGTCCTTCGCACCACCGACCCGGACCGGATCGACCGCGATGGCGAAATCCCGGACCGCGTTTTCGAGGCACTCGCCGGTATCGGTGCCTTCGGGATCAAGATTCCCCGGAAATACGGCGGCCTCGGCCTCTCGCAAACCGCTTATATCCGTGCCGCCACCCTTCTGGGGAGCTGGTGCGGCAACCTCACCGCCCTGCTTTCCGCGCACCAGTCGATCGGTGTTCCGCAGCCCCTTCTGCTCTTCGGAACCGAGGAACAAAAGGCGAAATACCTTCCCCGGGTCGCTCGCGGCGAAGTCTCCGCCTTCGCCCTGACCGAAGTCAACGCCGGCTCCGACCCCTCCCGCATGGAAATGACCGCGGAACCGGACGGGCGTCATTTCCTGCTCAACGGCGAGAAACTCTGGTGCACCAACGGCACCCGCGCCTCCGTCATTATCGCCATGGCCCGCACACCGCCGCCGGCCGGCGACGCCCGCGGAAAAAGGCCCATCACCGCCTTCATCGTCGACATGGACACGCCCGGGGTCGAGGTCGTCCGGCGTTGCCGCTTCATGGGCCTCCGTGCCCTGTACAACGGGGTGATCCGCTTCAATAACGCACGGGTGCCCCGGGAAAATATCGTCCTGGAGGAAGGTAAGGGCCTCAAGGTCGCGCTGACCACCCTCAACGCGGGCCGCCTGACCCTGCCCGCCGCCTGCACCGGACTGGCCAAGCGCTGCCTTACAATCGTCCGTCAATGGGCCCGGGAGCGGGAACAATGGGGCGCCCCGATCGGACGGCACGCCGCGATCGCGGACAAAATCGGGCGGATGGCGGCCGACGTCTATGCCATGGAAGCCATGAACCTCCTCACCGCCCGCCTGATCGACACCGTCCACGGGTCGGACATTCGCTTCGAAGCCGCCATGTGCAAAATGTGGGGAACCGAACGGGCCTGGCGCACGGTCGACGACACCCTCCAGATCCGCGGGGGCCGCGGCTTCGAAACCGCCGAATCCCTCGCGGACCGGGGCGAGCCGCCGATCCCGGTGGAACGCTACTTCCGCGACAGCCGGATCAACACCATCTTCGAAGGTTCCAGTGAGATCATGCGCCTGTTCCTGGCCCGTGAAGCGCTCGACCCCCATCTCCGCGCCGCCGGCGCCGTACTGGATACCCGGCTCACCGCGGGCGAACGGGGCCGGGCCGCCCTCGGTGCGGCCGCGTATTACGCCCGCTGGTACCCGGCCCGCTGGTTCCCCCGCCCCGTACCGGGGATGTCCCGTTTCCCGCGACCCCTGCGCACCCACTTGCGCGCCGCCGCCCGCGCATCCCGCATCCTCTCGCGCAAACTCGTTCACGCCATGGCCTGGCACGGTCCGGGGCTCGAACGCGAACAACCCCTCCTGGGAAATATGGTCGACGCCGGAAGCGAGATTTTTGCCATCACCGCCACCTGCCTCCGCGCCCAGGAGGAATTCGAAACCGCCGACTCCGAAAGAGGGAAGGAAATCCTGGACCTTGCCGACACCTTCTGTGCCGGCGCCCGCCTCCGCATACACCTGGCGTTGCGCGGCCGCGACCGCTCGGTTTCACTCCGGCGCAACCGGGTCGCGCAAAACCTCCTCGACGGCCGCTACCGCTGGCTCGAGGACGGGATCCTCGAACCTCGCGGCCCCGAATAAACCGACAGGCCATCCGGACGCATCACCCGCCACCCGCCACCCCGCGGCGAACGCACCCCGGCCCTCAATGCCCCGGATTCATCATCGTCCCGACAAAGAGGATCGAATCGGTGGGGTGATCGTAGATCGCGTAAACAAAGGGACGGTTGAATTCCATGGTGACGGGGTCGGCGGGGGCCGCCACCAGCCGGATGGCAACCGCCGTGGCGGCGGCCGCTTCCGTTCCCTGCTCGTCGACCGAAATGAAGCTCTTGTGCAGAATCGCCGATATCTCCAATTCGTCCGGAACCCCCTCCCCGACCATCCGGGCCAGCCGGGTGTAATCATTCCAGCCCATGGCGCCGAACAGGGATTTGAGATCGTACTCGCCCTCGAGTTCAAAGCGCGGAAGGACAACCGTCCCATGACCGTGGCTGAGGCCTTCGACGGCGCGGTCGAAATGCTCCCGGTCCAGGCTTTCGGCCCAGGCATCAAAATCTCCCGGATCGGCCGGTTTGAGAGCGATGAAGGACAGTTCACCGCCGACATAGGGAAGGGAAACCGCACGGGTGCGTTCCCCCTCGTAAAAAGCAAACATTTCGTTCTGCCGCATGAGCGGCACATCGACTTCGGTTCCATCCAGGAGGGTGAACGGCCGCTCGTCGGTGGCGTCTTCGTTAAAGGCATGTTGCCACCCGGCCAGGAAATAAATGGCGTTGGTCAGGACGAGGCGCGTCCGGGGATCGATGGAGCCGTCCGGCAGGAGGTCGCGAATCCGCTCCTCCGTCTGTTCTTCCACCCACCGGTTGATGCGTTGCCGACTGCCCTCGGGGTCGGCCGCAAAATCCATCGCGGTCAGCCCGGATCCGTAGTTGCGGGCCAGGGTATCCAGGTACGTCTCACTGAACGGGTACCCACTCTGGCCCCAGGTGGCGTTGACGATCCTAAGAACCGGCGGATCGCCGTCGTCGACCTCGGCCTCGCCGCGCGTGGCCAGGTCGAGGTCCAGGGCGTTGAACGCGGGATGAAGTTCCTCTTCCGCCAGGATAAAACGCAAGACCCGGGCCAACTCCTCCCGCGTTTCACCGGAAGCACCGGCATAGGCCATGGCGAGCGCCAGCGAAATGGAATGGGGCGAGTAAAAGACATTGCCGCCGGGATCGCCCGCACGGATCTGCCGCAGGAGGTCGAAGGCAAAATCCCGGTTCGCCGCGGCGAGTTCCTCCAGCGTTCCCCGGTCCACTCCCGGACTTGTGTCGCGCTCCAGCTCACTTTGCCACCGGTCCTCCGGATTGGCGTCATTCTCCCCCGTTTCGGCCGGGGTGCCGGCACAGGCGGACAGGACCAGGGCGGCGGCCCCGAGCATCGCGGATAAACGTGTCTTCATGGTATTGGTCATCTGGCTTATGAGATTACCGGAATTCGCCCTCGCCGTTGTCATGCCCGGGTCAGGACATTGTCAGAAAAATGTCAGGCCGGCCGGAAGGGCCGCAGGGACGAAGCAAACCGGCACGAATCCGGCGATCGCAGGAAGACTGTGTCACGATTTTCTCATGCTCGTCAAAGAATCGCGGTCGCCCCGGGAAGGCAATCAAAACCGAGGGTCGTTGCACAAAGCCACCGAAGAAGCCAACGCGATTGAAGGGAAAAAGTGGCGGCACGCGTAATGAGGTCAGGGCGCTCCTGATAACAGGATACCTGCTTAGCAGAATCTGACGCCCCGGGCGCAAGGACCTCGCTGACCCGGTACTTGATTAGACGCTGTACCGCCAAAGACCACTCTGCCCGATGGGGAGGAATTGTTCAAGTTTGGAAAACCCGCCCCGAATTATTTTTTCCCGCGCCATTCTTGTCCGCAGACTGATGCAGCAGAACGGGAAACGGGTTCGCACGAAGCTATCCTTCGGCAGGGGACACCTTTATTCGTCCTATTCCCCCGCGCCCGAATTCCTCCCGTCAAGAAAACCAACAGCCGTCAGTAAACCTTCGCGTCTTCGCGGCTTCGTGTGAGACCAAACCAGTAACCCAAGATGCCTCTGAACCTCTGTAACCACCGCGTTTGGGCGTGCAGCTTCCCCGGCGGGTCTTCATGCGCTGGACGAAGAGTCGCTGAACGGTCACGCCCATCGTTTCTGCAACCTTCACACGCCCGCGTTTTTACCCGCGGTTTTACCGAAGCTTTCACCGAAGTGGGAACCTGCCTGCCACCATCCTCCTCCCCGCATCATCGGCGTCGCCCCCACTGCCGCGTTTGTCGTTTTCCGGTTCGCTGTCACCCTCTTGCCGGCATGCCGATCGGGGTGTGGGTATAAATGAGTGCGGATTCGAGGCCGGGCGGGGATGTCGCGAACTACCAATCAACTACCAATTTATTCGAAATTGGTAGTTCGCTCCGTCGGCAATGCATCGAATGGCGGACTGGCACACTCCAATATAATTTGACGCCTTAAATTGGAATAAGACCTTTTCTTATAAAAAGTTTGCCCTACTCGTTCCCTGGGGGAAGGCGATTCCGGCCGGTTCTCGGACCAACCGGCCCGGTCATTTACTCAATACCTCCCAGGCCTCGGCGGGGGAGAGCACGGTGACTTCTCCCCGCGTTTTGCGGGGGAAATAGCGGCGGTTTCCGGTCACCCATACCTTTCCGACCGTCGCACGGGCGACCTCCAGAAACATCCGGTCTTCCTCGTCCGGCAGCTTCACCTTCAAGGGTTGAGCATCGACCAGGTCCTGGTCCGCCACCAGTCGCTTCTCAATCCGGGGTTCACGAACTCGCCGTCACGGCGTTCATCACCTCCCGGAACGGCGCTGCTCCCTGGGAACCAAAGAGCGGGTGGCGGGTGAGCTTTGCCGCCGTGATCTTCGGCGAAGCCAGGCCGCAGAGAAAACGGGCCGCCTGGCGGGGCGTTGCCAGGACCTCCGGGTGTTGGTTGCGGAGCCCGGCGAGTTGGTCCCGGTCTATTTCGACCGCCGGGCGTGGGTTCCCGTTCGCTGCCTCGGCCGGCGCCTCCCCCAGACAGCGATCGCAGTGCCCGCAGGAACGATCGAAGCTTTCGCCGAAGTACTTCAATAGGTGGCGAACGAGGCATTCGCGATGGTCCGTAAAAGCCACCACCTGGCGCACCCGGGCGATGTCGTTTTTCTCGCGCGCGGCGAAGCGCCCGGACAGCTCCCGCTTTAATGCCTCGACGTCGTCCGGGCGTTTCCGGATCCGGTATCCCTGGCGCAGGCCCGAGACCTTCAACGTGAGGTCGCCCTGCTCCTCCAGGTACGTGAAGGCGCGCACCAGTCGCTCTCGGGATGTTTCCAGACGCCGGGCCGTATCCTCCAGGTCGATGTGAAACCAGGTCTTGGCCTTCGAGGCGCACGCAAAAACGCTTCGGAGAAACGCCGCCCGATCCTCGTCGAAGCGTTGCAGGATCTCACTCGACGGCCGGTTCGGCACGAACCGGTAGCCGCGGTAAAACGGGGCGGTGGCTTCAATGATCCCGGCGAGCTCGAGGTAGGTCAGGAGCGTATTCACAACGAGAGGACGCATATCGTGCTCCCGGGACAGCTCGTGCGTGGAAACGTCGAAGTCCCCGTCATGCGCCAGGATCGTATCCACCACGCCCTTCACCGCGCTCTCGTCGGGGGTGTCGCCGTAGGAAAAGTTTTCGAGCACCGTCACATCGGCCGCACAGGCGAACGTCTCGCACACCGCCGGTTTTCCGTCGCGCCCGGCCCGCCCGGTTTCCTGCGAATAGTTTTCCAGGCTCTTCGGCAGGTTGTAGTGGTACACGTAGCGAATGTCGGCCTTGTCGATCCCCATCCCGAAGGCGATCGTCGCAACGACGACCGCCCGGTCGGATTCCATAAACCCGTCCTGCACCGCCGTTCGGTCCTCGCTTTTCATCCCCGCGTGGTAGGCGCGCGCGGGAAAGCCGTCCTCCGCCAACGCCGCGGCCACTGCTTCCGCGGTCGCCTGCAGGGTGACGTAAACGATCGTCGGCCCCGGCGGACGGCTTTTGAGCCGCTCCCGGAGCAGCTTCGGCCGTTCCGCCGGCGTGCAGGGGGTGGCTCGGAGCTCGAGGTTCGGACGGTAGAAGCCGGTATGAACACGGTCGGCGGCGGCGATGTCGAATTCCCGGCAGATATCGTCGGCCACCGACGGCGTCGCGGTCGCGGTCAGCGCAAGCACCCGTTCCACCCCGAGTCCCCGCGACAGGCGGGCCAGTTTCAGATAATCCGGACGGAAATTGTGTCCCCACTCCGAAATGCAGTGCGCCTCGTCGATCACCATCAGGGCAATTTTTTTACGTTCGAGCTTTGAAACAAACCGCTCGTTCGAGAGGCGCTCCGGGGCGACGTAAAGGAGCTTGAGCCGCCCGGCCCGCAGGTCGGCGTCCACCTGACGGTACTCG
>PXDC01000321.1 GCA_003565135.1 Verrucomicrobiota bacterium | reverse complement strand
TCGCTTCCCTCCCGCGGAACGGGAGGGACGCCAATCTTCCTTTAACGCAGATAAATCCGGTCGAAGGTTCCTCCGTCACGGAAGTGCTTTTCCGTGGCCGGCGCCCAACCACCGAAAACATCGTCGATGGTGAACAGCTCCAGATCAGGATACTGGTCCTGGTATTTCTCCAGAAACCGGGGATTGGATGGCCGGTAGTAATGTTTTCCGGCGAGATCCTGACCGACATCGCTGTAAAGAAACTCCAGATACGCCTCGGCAACTTCGCGGGTGCCCTTCCGGTCGACATTCCGATCGACCAGGGCCACCGTGGGCTCGGCCAAAATACTTACCGAAGGAACGACGATATCAAACGCATCACCGCGGTCGCCAACGGCCAGCAACAACTCATTTTCCCAGTTGATCAGCACATCGCCGATTCGCCGGTCGGTGAAGGTGGTCGAAGAACCACGCGCACCTGCGTCAAGAACGGGCACATTGGCAAAAAGCCGCCTCATGTAATCGAGGACTCTATCCTCATCGCCGTCGAATTCACGTAACGCCCATCCCCATGCGGCGAGGAAATTCCATCGGGCTACCCCGGAGGTTTTCGGGTTCGGCGTAATCACACGGACATCCTCACGGGCCAGATCCTCCCAGTCCCGGATGTTCTTCGGATTCCCCTTTCGCACGAGGAACGCGAGGGTGGATTGATACGGAGCACTGTTGGCGCCCAATCGGCTTTGCCAATCTTCCGCGATGAGTCCGCGGTCGGCGATGGCCTGCACGTCAGCCGCCAGGGCCAGTGTGACAACATCGGCCCGGACCCCGTCGATCACTGTTCGGGCCTGACTTCCGGAACCCCCGTGAGACATGTCGACCACGACGCGCTGGCCGGTCCGCTCCTCCCAGTATCTTGCGAACTCACGATTGAACTCGCGATAAAACTCTCGAGTGGGGTCGTAAGAGACGTTGAGCAACTCGACATCGGCCCGGTCGCCGGATCCGCATCCGGTGAAAAAGAGCGTGCCGAGCAAGAGCGCGGCCGCTCCCGCGAAGGCGCCGACGGATCGACGCTTTCGTTTGAATCGAAGGGATCGTTTGGTTACGTAGAGATTTCCGCTACGTTCGGATAATGCTTGTGTTGACATCGGAATCGTTTGCCTGGTTTGGAAACGAAACCTCCGGTTGTCCGGTCAGCCGTTAAAACATCCAAATGAGATGTTGCTGTTGATTCTTATTCAGTGCGCCTCCGATGAATTCGGTCGGTCGTAAAAGGCGTGACTTTCGGTTGTTCAGGAACGGAACGGACGAGACTCCAGCCGGGTTTTCTCCGTGCTTTCGATCTGCGTCACGGTCCCTTCGTGCACCACGATCCGCACCTCGCCGAAGCGCAGCGACTCGACCTTTTGCAGGACGAGGGAACACCAGTCCGCATCGTCGGTTTTCGGTTTATTCGGATCACTCGTTGTCGTCGCATTCATTTTCCGTCCTCCAAAAGTCCCGCGAGAAAGCCTTCCGCTGGATCGGCCGGGTCGGCCGGGCGGGTTGCTTCCGCGGGCGCGGTTGTGTCCTGCATGAAGAAATGACTGGCGTTGTTTCGCCGAATTTTACGAAGCGTAACCCCGACGACGTCGGCCAGCGTGTAACGATCCAGGATCCTCGAGATGGCGTTGCGCACGTCGATCATGATCATACGCAATCCGCAGTGGGCCTCATCCGCGCAGGAACAAGGCTGATACGCGGTTTGACTGGCACACGAGATCGGTGCGAGCGGACCGTCGAGAAAACGGACCAACTCCCCGATCGAAATCTCATTGAGCGGTTTGGCGATGAAATACCCCCCGAAACGGCCCCGTTTGGTGTCGACGTACCCGGCTGCCCGCAGATCGCCCATGATCTGTTCGACAAATTTCAAAGGCAGATTGTCGCAGGCCGCCAGATCCGAAGCCGTCACCCGGGCACGATCCAACTCCCCGGCGATGCCAAGGTTGATCACAGCCCGCAGGCCATACTCCGCTCTTTTCCCAATCTTCATACTATTACCCTGAATCTACAGTGTTTTTATCGGGTTTCAAGAGAAAAAAGTTTCCCCCCTTCTTCCGTCGTTTCCTGAAGGGATCCACATGTTCTCGGGTCAGCAATGGGGTCAGGCCGTTGTTTGTTGATGATCTGATCGATTTCGCCGACATAGGTAGCTGCGCAAGCTACCCGGCCGGCCTAGTTCCAGGCGTCTTGCCAGCCACGAAAGGGGCGCTCCGCACTCACGGCGCACGCGATGAGCCAACTCCACCTTCCAATCCTGTTTGCGCGGTCTGGTCGACAGATCCTCCGGCATCCGCCCTGTGCGGGCCATTTCCCTGGCCAGTACGGCTTCCCAGACCTCTTCACGCAGGTTATCGACCTCGTCCCGGTGCAGCCCCGGCTCAAGCGAGCGCATGCCGTACTCCTTGGCAAGCGCTCTTCGCCAGCCTGAAGTGCCGATCGCCCAACCTTTGGACAAACCCACCAGTCCCTTTTCTTTCCAGCTTCCCTTATCCGCTCCGACCGCCGCGAGGTACTCGACATAAGCTGCGCGACCTTCCGCATCGTCGTTCCATCCGCCCAGGGCATCTAGCCAGGATGAACATTCCACCTGTAAGCCGATACCCCTGGACATCGCGAACAAGCTGCTCCAGCGGTAGGTTTTCGCTGCCGCCGCCGAGACGATTCCGGCACGCACCGGATTGAGGTGAAGATAATTCGCAACCCGTCCCAAAGCGTATTCATCCTCAAGGAGTATCGCTTTGTAACGGCCCTGGAAGAGGTGACCGTTTTCGCGACGAAAACGGTTAAAACGCGTCGCCCAAGTGCTCTGCATCCAGTGCATGCCTTCGACCAGGTTTGGCTCGGACGTTTCCAGGGCCAGGTGGTAATGATTGCGCATCAGCACATAAGAATAAAGCCTCCATCCATATGTCGCGACCGTCTCTTGCAGGACGCGAAGGAACGCTTTGGCCGCACCCGCGCTCTCAAAAAGGTCGCGACGGTAATTGCCACGGTTGATGAGATGATACATCGCTCCCGGATACTGGATTCGCAATCTCCGCGCCATGACCGCAATCATGGAAGTCTCCAGCTTTTACACAACCCAATAATCAACAAACAACGGCCTGACCCCATTTATTCGTTTACTCCGACGCCGGAGCCGCCTAGAACCCCATTCGTGGAGACCGATTACGAAAACCTGGCGACGCACCGCTTCGACTATCCGCTGCCCGGAGAGTTGATCGCGCAGGAGCCGCTGGAGCGGCGGGACCGGTCGCGGTTGCTGGTGGTGGAAAGGGATTCGGGGCGGCTGCAACACCGGGAGTTCCGCGAGATCGGGGACCTGCTGCCGGCCGGAGGGCGGCTATTCCGCAACAACGCCAGCGTGCTGCCGGCGAGGCTGCGCGGATTCCGGCCGACCGGGGGCGCGGTCGAATGCCTGCTACTCGCCCCGGCGGACGGTCCGAACGAATGGCGCTGCCTTCTCAAGCCGGGGAAAAAACTGCCGCCGGGCGCCACGTTCGGGATCGAAGGAGCCTACCGGGCGGAAGTGCTGGAGGTCCTGGAGCCGGGCGAACGCCGGATTCGATTTTTCCTGGAGCGGGACGCCTCCGTCACCGCGCTGGCCAACCGCCTGGGGGAGATTCCCCTGCCGCCGTACATCCGGCGCGACCGCGAAGATCCCCGCCGGGATATGGACCGGCAGCGGTACGAGACGGTTTACGCGAGCCGGGACCGCCAGGTGGCCGTGGCCGCACCTACCGCGGGGTTGCACTTCACCCCGGAACTGCTCGACGCCCTGCGCGACCGGGGTTTCTCCACTGCGGAAATCACCCTGCACGTCGGGGCCGGCACCTTTCAGCCCATCCAGACCGAGCGGATCTCCGACCACGCCATCCACCGGGAGGTTTACGAAATCCCCGCAAGCACCCGCCGCCTCCTGGAATCCCCGCCGGACGAAACCCGCATCGCGGTCGGCACCACCACCGTGAGAGCCCTGGAGGACTACGCGCGTCGGCGGAGGCCGACCGACGATCCGGATTCCCCGTTCACGGCCGAGGCCGACCTCTACCTCTTTCCCCCGTCCGATTTCGCGTTGACCGATGTGCTGATCACCAACTTTCACCTCCCCCGCTCCACCCTCCTCTGCCTGGTGGCGGCCTTTCTCGACCCCGGCGGCACGGCCGGCATTGAGTGGCTGCGGGAAATCTACGCCGAAGCGGTGGCCCGGCGGTACCGGTTCTACAGCTACGGCGACGCCATGCTCATCCTTTGACGGCGGCCGGGGCAGGATTCCGGGATTCAGTCGGGAGGCACCTCCACCACCACCGCGGTGGTATTGTCCCTTCCCGAGGCGATGATACTCTCCCGGACCAGGCCCTGGGCGGCGGAAACATCGCGCACCCGCTCGGGCCGCTCCCGGATCAGGTGGTCGATCCCCTTGGGCGAAAGGCCCTCGGTCAGGCCGTCCGAACAGATAAGAAACCGGTCTCCCGGCTCGTACCCGACGGCCCCGTGCTGGGGTGCGAGGTGCCCCACCCCGGCCGCCAGCGCCTGGTTCAGCTGATTGCGCGCGGGATGAAAACGGGCCTGAGATTCACTGATCTGCCCTGTGCGCACCAGCCACCCGACGTGGGTGTGGTCCTCGGTCAACTGCCGGATGCCCCCGTCCTTCGGCAGGTAGTAGATCCGGCTGTCGCCCACGTGACAAAAGTGCATCCATTCGGACTGAAACCAGCAGAGGCTGAGCGTCGCCCCCATTCCCCGGCACTCCTCGTAGGCCCGCCCCAGGTCGACGATCGCCCGGTGGATTTCCGAGAACAAGTGATCGAGAATATCGCCCGAGCCCCGTCCCAGACCCATGGTGTCGAGGCGAAAAATCGCCGGCAGCAACTGTGCGATTTTATCCACCACGATACGGCTGGCAAAATCGCCGGCTTTATGTCCACCCATGCCGTCGGATACGGCAAAGACAAAATCCCGCTCGTCGAGCGCCGCCTCGCCCTCCTTGCCGAGGCGCACGACCTCCCGCGGGTCCAGGCTCAGGGCGAGAAAGGCGTCTTCGTTGTTGCTGCGAAAACGCCCCACATCCGTCACCCCGGACCACACCAGTCGGGCGGGCGACGCCGGATCCCTGTTTTCCGTTTCCGATTCCATCGCGCGAGCCCTTTCAGCGGGGATGCCGCCTGGCCTCCCGGGCGGCCTTTTCCGCCTGTTCGAGGAGCAGTCCCTGCCCCGTTTCGGTTATGAGCGCGAACTCGAAGTCAATGAGGCAGAACCGCCCCGTGCGCGGATTGTACGTGACGTTGCGGGCCGCGCGGTCGTCGTGGCGCACCCCGTAGCGTTCGAGTTCGTCGAACAATTCGTTCATTTTATCCTCGCCGATCCGGGTGAAGATGCGGCCGGAATTGGATGTGACCAGGTACAGGTCGGCGGGGTGCTCCTCCAGAACGCGCGGGACGAAGTCGCACCCCTTCGCTTCGAGGTGGCGCAGCACCCGCACCTCGTTCTCGTAACGCTCCCGCGCCAGGGGGCCGCGATAACGCTTGTGAACCAGCCCGTCGTAACCGATGCGCACGCTGGAAACGGCCGAATCCTTCATCTCCCTCATCTTTCGGTGGTCTCCCTCATAGTTCCGCTGGTGCGTGGTTCCGGTGGTTAAAATCAGCCAATTCTCATCGAACGCCGCGTCTGGCATGCCATCTGCTAATAGGTTGCCCGGAACGAATCTCGTTCTCCCGCGGCGGGATTGCAAGCGAGATCGTAAAACCGAGAAAAACCAACACCTGAACTATGGCCAAATACAAGCTTGAATACATCTGGCTGGACGGATACCAGCCGGTTCCCAATCTCCGCGGCAAAACCCGCCTCGCCGACGAGGCGCCGAAATCGGTGGAGGACTGTCCCATCTGGGGATTCGACGGCAGCTCGACGCAGCAGGCCGAGGGTCACAGCTCCGACTGCATGCTCAAACCGGTCGGGCTCTATCCCGACGTCGATCGCGGCGACAACGCCTACATCGTGCTCTGCGAAGTGATGATGCCGGATTGCGAGACCCCGCATCCCTCGAACATGAGGGCCACGGTGGAGAACGATCCGGACACCTGGTTCGGCTTCGAACAGGAGTACTTCCTCTTCCAGAACAAACGCCCCCTGGGCTGGCCGACCGACGGGTTCCCGAGTCCCCAGGGCGAGTACTACACCGGGGTCGGCTACGCCAATGTCGGCAATGTCGCCCGCGAAATCGTCGAAAAACACCTCGACCTCTGCCTCGCGGCCGGCATCAATCACGAGGGAATCAACGCGGAGGTGGCCAAGGGCCAGTGGGAATTCCAGATCTTCGCCAAGGGATCGCGCAAATGCGCCGACGACCTGTGGGTCGCCCGCTACCTGCTCCTGCGCCTTTGTGAAAAGTACTCGGTCGACGTGGAATGGCATTGCAAGCCGTTCCTGGGCGACTGGAACGGATCCGGGATGCACTGTAATTTCTCGACCAAGTACATGCGCGAAACCGGCGGGGAAAAGTACTTCAAGCACCTCATGGAGGTGTTCGAGCGCAACAAGGACGAGCACATCGCCGCCTACGGACCGGACAACCACCTGCGTCTGACGGGACTGCACGAAACGCAGTCCATCGACAAGTTCTCGTGGGGAATCGCCGACCGCGGGGCGTCGATCCGGGTCCCTCACAGCTTTGTCAACAACGGCTACAAGGGATACCTGGAGGACCGGCGGCCCAACTCCCAGGGCGATCCCTACCAGATCGCCTCCCGCATCCTCCGGACGATCTCGGAAGTCCCCACCGGCTGAGGTCCGATCGCGGATTTTATCAAACCCGACGCGGCCGGAATCATCCGGCCGCGTCTTTTTTTTCAGGCCGGCGCTTCGTCCATGGCCAGATAGCGGTCCGCCATAGCGTTCAGGGCGCGGCGGGCCTGCCCGAACACGTCGGCAAGGTCGCGCACCACCGGCGACAGGGCATACCGCGGCGCCAACCGGTGTCCCCCGGCCGCGCGCAGAAAATTCTCACCCATCGCCTCGTAGTAGCCGATGCCGGGAGCGGCCCTCCGTTCGCAACGACGGGCGATGTAATCGGGAAAGATGCCGGAAATAAACAGGGCCACGTTGCCGATATGCAAAGAGATGAAAAACCGCAGTTCCTCCGACGCCTGTTCCATGGCCGCGACGAGGTCGACGAGGTAATCCATGACCGGAAGCCGCTCGCCCAGGGGCCGCCGGACTCGGTCCAGCCGGCTGAACTCCGTCAGGAGCGACGCCACGTAGTCGTGGAGCCGGGCGTCCTCCAGCCCCGCCTGCCGAAAGGCCCGTCGCACCATAATATAGAAGTAGAAAGACGTCGACACGGCCAGCAGCCGGTCCTGCTCCAGCAGCGCGTGGAAGACGGCGTCGTGGTCCAGGATCCGATCCCGCGATGCGTCGTCGGCCAGCAGCCGGTAAAGCGCTTCCCGCTCGCGCTCCCCCTCCGCCAACACACCCGCCACGAATTCGTAGTCGGCCGGGGTAAACCCGACGCGGCAGGTGGGAGCGATGACGTGCATAGGAAAAACCGGGAAAAGCGAGTTGCCATAACCTACCGGAAAAGGCCGTTTTGGCAATTTTTTTGTCGCCAGCCCGAGCGATTCGGGCAAGGTAGGATCGCCGCCGTCTCTCGCCGTTCCGGCGACAAGGTCCGCGCGAGCTCCCCGGGACGGCGCAACCACGTAACACTACCAACGGCACCAGCTATGACACCTAAAGAAGTACTCGAACTGGCGAAAAAGAAGGACGTCAAAATCGTCGACATGAAATTCTGCGACATCCTGGGAGCGTGGCAGCATTTCTCGATCCCGCTTTCCGAGCTGACCGAGGAGGTCTTCGAAGAAGGGCTCGGTTTCGACGGGTCGAGCATCCGCGGATGGAAGTCCATCGACGCTTCCGACATGCTCGTGATTCCGGACCCGGCCACCGCCTTCCTGGATCCGTTCACGGCGCACACCACGCTCAGCCTCACCTGCGCCATTGCCGATCCTGTCACACGCGAACCCTACGAACGGGATCCCCGCGGGATCGCCATCAAGGCGGAGGCCTACCTCAAGTCCACCGGGATCGCCGATACGGCATTCTTCGGCCCGGAAGCGGAGTTTTTTATTTTCGACGACGTTCGCTTCGACACCCAGTCGCACACGTCGTTTTACCACGTCGATTCGGTCGAGGGGACCTGGAACCGGGGCACCGAGGAGTTCCCCAACCTCGGCTACAAGATCCGTCACAAGGAAGGCTACCTCCCGGTCGCGCCGGCCGACAAGGGGGTCGACATCCGCAATGAGATGATCCTCACCATGATCGATCTGGGGATCGCCATCGAACGCGAGCACCACGAAGTCGCCACCGCCGGGCAGGCCGAGATCGACGTCCGGTTCGACACCCTCCTCCGGATGGGCGACCAGATGTGCCTCTACAAGTACATCGTGCGCAACACCGCTTTCAAACACGGCAAGACGGCCACCTTCATGCCCAAGCCGCTCTACCTGGACAACGGCTCCGGCATGCACATCCACTCCTCCCTGTGGAAGGACGGCAAGCCCCTGTTCGCGGGCGACGGCTACGCCGGCCTCAGCGATATGGCCCTGCACTACATCGGGGGCATCCTCAAGCACGCCCCGACGCTCTGCGCCATCTGCAATCCGACCAACAACAGTTACAAGCGCCTGACTCCCGGCTTTGAAGCGCCGGTCAACCTGGCCTATTCGGCCCGGAACCGCTCGGCCGCCATCCGCATCCCGACCTACAGCGCGAGCCCGAAAGCGAAACGGGTCGAATACCGCACGCCCGATCCCTCCGCCAACCCCTACCTGGCCTTCTCGGCCATCATGATGGCCGGGCTCGACGGCATCCTCAACAAAATCGATCCGGGCGAGGCGGTGGACAAGAACCTCTACGAACTGGAACCGGAGGAGCTTTCGAAGATTCCCACGGTCCCGGATTCCCTTCGCGGCGCATACGAGGCGCTCCAGGACGATCACGAATTCCTCCTCCAGGGGGACGTGTTCACCAAGGACTTCGTGGACAATTTTGTGGAAATCAAGAAGGCGGAGTACGATGCCATCCGGGTACGTCCCCACCCCTACGAATTCCACATGTACTACGAAATCTGATCCGGTCGCACCGAAGGTCATGGTCCCGGGAAGCGAAGATCCTTACGCCAACCTGCGCGAGCAGCTTCACCGGGCCTACCTGCTCAAAACCACGCTCGGTCTCCTCGACTGGGATCAGCAGGTCAACCTGCCGGCCGGGAGCGCGGCGCTGCGCTCGCAGCAGAGCGCGCTGCTCGCGACCCTGCACCACGAGGCGGCCGTTTCTTCCCGGCTCCGGGAAGCCCTGGAAGCGGCCGGGCGATCGACACCCGGAACCGACGACGACCGCGCGGCGGTTGTGCGGCTGGCCCGGATCGACTACGAACGGGCCACACGGCTTACCCCGGCCTTTGTCCGGGAAAAAACCGAGCACCAGAACCGCTCCTACCACGCCTGGGCCCGGGCCCGGGAAACAAACGACTTCGGTTCCTTCGCGCCGTTCCTGGAGCGCACCCTGGAGTTCGCCCGGGAGGAGGCGGTTCTCCAGGGGTGGCGGGAACGTCCCTACGACTACCACATCGACCTGCACGACCCCGGGCTCGACGCGGCGACCGTCGAATCCCTCTTCAACCGGCTGAAAGGCCCCCTCCTGGAACTGGCCGGAAAGCTCCTCGGTGCGCCGATCGATATCGACGACACCCTTTTTCACGGGTTTCCGGCCCACGACCAGGAGCGCTTCGCCCTCCGGGTCACGGAGAAACTCGGTTTCGACTACCGGCGGGGCCGGCTGGACCGGTCGCTTCATCCCTTTTGTTCGGGCGACGGGCACGACACCCGGATGACCACCCGCTTCGACCCGGACAACCCCCTGGATTCCCTCTTCAGCGCGATCCACGAGACCGGTCACGGTCTCTACGGCCAGGGGCTCCCCCTCGATGAAGCCGCCACGCCGCTCGGAGAACCCGTGGGCATGGCGATCCACGAATCGCAGAGCCGCCTGTGGGAGAACCAGGTCGGCCGGGGACGCCCCTTCTGGCGCTATTTTTCTCCCCTTTACCGCGAGACCTTCCCCGAACAGCTCCGGCACATCCCGGACGAAGAATTGTACCGGGCGATCAACCGTGTATCCCTGAATCCGATACGGGTCGACTCCGACGAAGTCACCTACAATCTCCACATCCTCCTCCGCTTCGAACTCGAAAAGGCCCTCTTCGACGGGCGGATACAGGTGAACGAGCTTCCCCGGGAGTGGAACCGCCTCTCGGAGTCCCTGATCGGCGTGAAACCGAAGAACGACGCGGAGGGCGTCCTCCAGGACATCCACTGGAGCGGGGGGGCCTTCGGGTATTTCCCCAGCTACACGCTCGGCAACATGATCGCCGCCCAGCTCTGGTACCGGGTGCGGGAGGAGATCCCCGCGCTGGAGGAAGGGTTTGCCCGGGGGAACTTCCAGCCCCTGCTGCAATGGCTGCGGGACAACATTCACCGGCACGGCCGGCGCTACGACACGGGCGAACTGGTAAAGCGGGTCACCGGCAACCCGATCTCGCCGGACTTTCTGCTCCGCTACCTGGAGGAGCGCTACCTCCCGCTTCACCGGTAAATTGTCGGTCGGACGCCGACCGTTCCTACCGCATAAACAAGCCGCCGTTCACGTCGACGGTCTCGCCCGTGATAAAGTCGTTCCCGATCAGGAAGGCAATGGTCCGGGCGATACAGGCGGGTTCGCCGTTCCGCCGCAGCGGTGTTGTCTGCCGCACTTCCCGGAGTTTTTCCGGGGTGGAAAACCGTTCGTGAAAGGGCGTTTCGATCACGCCCGGAGCAACCGCGTTAACCCGGATGGCGGGGGCCATTTCGCGGGCCATACCCCGGGTGAATGAATCGACCGCGGCC